>VGXN01000055.1 GCA_016873335.1 Phycisphaerae bacterium
CTTCCGGGGCTGGCCCGAGCCCCCCGAGGGCAGGTGCGACACGCTGCGCCCCCTGCACCTCTGGTGCGATCGTTGGAGAAACCGCCGCGGGTGGCGACAGCGGATCGGTGGTGTGCGCTGCGATCCGCGCCGCGTCTGCGCGTTGTTGCTCAAGCGAACGAAGTCCCGCTTGGTAGCCGAGTGACCAGAGCGCATAGCCGCTGCCGGCCAGAAACAACACTGCAACGACCAGCACACCAATGGGCATACGAAGCGAACGAGCCCCGCGTGGACCACCACTCGCACCAGATCGACGAGCTTCGTAAAGCGTTGATGGCAGTTTCGACATGGCCATGGGGAAGCGTATCAGTCTGTTGCGGATCCGGACAGGGCAAGAACGCTCGCGATGGCGAATCCGCCGGCATGCGAGAGCGACACCAACCAGCCGCGGATTCCCTGCCGCTCCGCGACCCGCCCGACTTCGCCCGAGACTCGAAGACTTGGCGCACCAGATGGAAGCGTCACCACTTCGATATCCGTCCAGCACATGCGGCTTCGAAGCCCAGTTCCGATCGCCTTGAGTGTCGCTTCCTTTGCAGCAAACCGCACCGCCAGTCTCTCCGCCTTTCGCAGCCCAAGCGCATCCGGTGCCCCCTGCTCATGCAATGTGAACACACGCGCGAGGAACTGTTCACCATGATCAGCCAACATCCGTTCGATACGTGCGATCTCCACCAGATCAAGGCCATGACCGACAACGCCACGTTGCCCGTGCGCGTTCATGATCCATGCTCCTCTTGCCAGAGTGCGCGAACTCGCTCGAGTCCTGCTCGTGGCTGAGTCCAGTTGCGCGCGTCAGCAACTGGCGAGCGCTGGAATCCTGCGCCTGCGAGCGCCAGCACATACTCACCGAGTTGGAGGCGAGCGCCATCCGCCTCGCCAGGCGGCGCTCGCATGCCAGACTGGAGCATGTCCACCACGCGCGCAGCTCGGAGTCGTTGGCTGCAGCGCGTCACGCTTGCCACGGGATCCTGACCAAGCGAAAGCAGCATCGCGGGATCGATGCCAACACCGATCGGGTCGTCCGCCGTCCCCTCCCAGGCACCCGTCACCGCATCGCTTCCGTGATCAGCCACCTCGACTCCCGCGTGCGCGGCTGCACTGCTGATTTGCAGACGGACATCGCGGAGGATCTGCGCGTTCGTGTCCGTCTGGACGGGCAGTGCCGTGGACACGGGAACGCGCCCGAGATCCGCTGCCAGCGCAACGGTCTGGCGAACCGCGTCCACTGCGCGATCGGCATGAGCCGGACTGGCGAAGTGTTCTGGTGGAATCCAGAGATCCACACCGACGCAGCGCATTTCCAGTCGACGAAGGCGAACCGTGAGATCTCGCCGCGCACTCGCGTCCAACTCGCGTGGGCGCATCCCCGGCTGTGTCGCGGACAACTGCACTGCGAGGAAGCCGATGGAACGCAAAGCCTCCAATCCAGCGATGGGATCCTCCCCAAGAGGCGCCAGCGTCGCCCCAAGCGGCGGCATCAATCGGATCGCGCTCAGCATCGCTCGCAAGGCTATCGTCTGCCACTGCACCGCATGCCTCCGAAACGACTCCGAGCACGCAAGACAGCAGCACAGCGCAAGCGAGCCGCACAGTTGCTTGGCGCACTGCGCCGCCGCTACCCAGAGGCGCGCTGTGCGCTCGAAGCATCGACACCGCACGAGCTTCTGATTGCGACGATCCTGTCCGCACAGGCGACGGACGCCTCTGTGAACAAGGCGACCCCCGCGCTCTTCAAGGCGTTCCCGACGGTCGCGGCATTTGCGGAGGCAACCCCTGCAGACATGGAGCCCTATGTGCGCACCATCAACTTCTGGCGCAACAAGTCGCGTGCGATCGTTGAAGCCGCTCGGTCACTGCAGCAGGACTTCGGCGGCGAAGTGCCACGCAGCATGGATGCGCTCCTGACACTGCGTGGCGTGGCTCGAAAGACGGCGAATGTTGTGCTGGGGAACGCGTTTGGCATGCAGGAGGGCGTCGTGGTTGACACGCATGTCGCGCGGCTGTCCAAGCGCATGCGGCTCACGCGGCACACCGATCCAGTCAAAGTAGAACGGGATCTCATGGCACTCTTTGTACCCAGCAGTTGGTGCGAACTGTCCCACCTGCTGATCTCGCATGGACGAGCGGTCTGCAAAGCGCGCGGCGACACCTGTGCGAACGACTCGATTTGCCGCCGCTTCTGCATGAGCGCGCGCGGCACGAGCAGCGCTCCGTCATCCCGTCGGCGAACCATCCGCGCCCCTGCCTGAAGCGCCAGTCACATCATCGGCATCTGTCGCGGGAGTTGTGGACACCGGCTGCCACACCACCACCCCCATGCCTCCAAAGAGGCTCACCCAACTCGCACCATCATCGGTACGCCGCGGATAGATGTTTGTCACAGGTCCCTGCAGACGCACACGTGCAACGCGCACCATCGAACCGTTCATACGGCGCCACACATCGATGCCATCATCGTGTCCGATCCAAAGGTCCGACCCCACGTTGGTCACGGTCCGCGCGAGACTGCCCTGCGGCATCTGAAGCACCTGCCGCTGCCCCTTGTCCTCGACGATCACGCGGGGCGCAACCTCGATCGTGAACGCATCAGTGTCAGCACCTTCAATGAGTGCCTTGCCGAATGCGCCTTCAATCGTGGCACAAGGCGGGTTCATCGTCTGGATCGGATTCGTCGACGGTTCGCAGCTGCCGCCAGTCATGTAGAGCCAGTTCCCCTCTGGGCTGCCCGCAACGATGCGACGACCATCGGAGAGCACGCGTTCGAGCCGCCCTGCCTCACGGGTCGTTGCAAAGAACTCATCCGCTGGACCGCGCGCGTCCTCCTCGCGCCGATACAGCGAGCGTCCAAAGGTGCCGGCGATGAGGTAGGTGTTCGGCGCAACGAGCGCCGCGTCGATCGCGCCGCGAACGCGGATGGGCGGGAGCGTGGAAAGCCCATCCGCATCCACGCGCCAGACACCGATCTGTTTCGGCGTGATCGCCCACAACTCACCTTGGATGTATCGCAGGTGACTCACCTGCCCATCGAATGCTTCACTCGCACGTTCATGCAGATCGCCGTCGAGCAAGCCGATTCGCGCAGCATCCTTCCCCTGCACAACGCAGCCGAATCGCCGATCTGCGATCCCACGGCCCGGCAGCGCGACAAGTGTCGTTGCCGATCCGAGAACGCTGCCATCGCTGAGCCGAACGATCTCCCCACCGCGCGTCGTGACTGGACCTGCGGCAGTACCAACCACCTTCCCGCACACGGCGCCACCGGCGAGGAAGCGCTCCCCTGTGTCGACGCGGACCACCCCGCCAAGTCCGCTGACATAGATGGCTCCGTCGACGCTTGAAACACTCTCGGGTCGTACACCGAGCGTCTTCTCGGACATCGATTCGATCACCATCGGCGCACGAGGATTCGAGATGTCGATTCGGAGGATCGATGTGCGGTCAAGCACAGCCACCAGATCACTGCCGTGCCCGACCATATCGACAAGCGCGCCGGACTTGCCTGGTGCCGCACAGACAAGTTTGGCAAGGACATTGCCGTTCTGCGGATCGAGCACCAACAGCACTGCACCAAAGCCCTGAAACAGGCTGTCGCGGTAGACGAGCGTGCACCAGTGCGATCCGCCAACAGAGTGAGAGCACACCAGATCTTTCGGTCGAAGATCGAGCCGATTGGTTGGCGTGTAGTCACTGAGACAAGCCGTCAGCAGCAGTGGGACGCCGACACCAACACGAGCCAGCCAGTTCCGCATGGACATGGTGAAAGGCTAGCGCACGCTGCTACGATCTAACGATGACCCAAGGACGGATCGAACTGCTGCAGAAAATGCTCGAGCAGGACCCGGAGGACTCCTTCTGCTGCTACGGGATGGCACAGGAGTACCTGAAACTTGGGGATATCGACAGTGCAGTGGCTTGGTTTGATCGGACCATCGTCTTGGATCCGGATCACTGTTACGCCTACTTCCACAAGGCACGCGCGCTTGAAATGGGCGGTCGCGTGAGCGAGGCGCAGTCGACCCTTCGCACGGGTCTCGAGAGAGCGCGCGCGCAGGGCGATTCGCACGCCATCGGTGAACTTCAGGGATATCTCGGGCAGATCGAATGACCGCGACGCGCCGCCCCACGACTCGCAAGCAGCCAATCATCGAACGGATCGAAACCGACCCGAAGGACCCGCGGCTTGCGCACATCATGGTCGGTGGCGCGACTCGCTCGGTTGCAACGGTCGGGCGGGAAACGCTCTCCGCGCTTGGAGTGCGCGAGGGCATTCGATGGACCGCGCAGTTGGAGACGCGTGTCCGAAATGCGCAGGCGGAGCGTGATGCACGGTCGCATGCGCTCGCCATGCTCGCTCGGGCGAGTCAGAGCGCGGAGTCGATTCGACGTGGACTGCTGCGCCGCCGTGTCGCTCAGGACATTGTCGAGCGGACCGTCGAGTCGCTGGTGGCTGACCGCTGGATCGATGAGGCAGCGCACGCAGCGCTTCGCGCGGATCGACTTTCCGCGTCCCGACCGGGCGCCTGCGAGGCGCACCTGACGGAGGCGCTCGGGAACGAAGGCATCACCGAGCGGCTGGCGCTGCGCGAGGCACGGCGAGTCGCAGGCAGCGCAGAATCCGCAGCGCGCGCGTTGTTGCTTGCTCGCACTGCGCTGCAGCGGCGCGGTCGCCGCACTGCGGTCGCGGTCGCACAGTCGCTGGCTCGCAAGGGATTCGACCCATCTATCATCGCAGATGCCATGCGGCGCGAAGGGTACGACTGCGATGCGGAGTGATGTCACACGTGGCTTTGGCGTGCTGCTTTCGGCCTGCGCAGCGTGGTGCATGGGCGCATGCACGGGGCACCTGAATCAGTCGAATGGGATTGACGGCATCGGCACAGGGGCCTTGCCCGCACTGCAGTCTTCCACGCAGACATCGCTCGCGGATCCAACTCCATCGGTGACCAGCCTCGATCGACGAAACTGGCATCTCATGATGGTGGCGATTCCACGCGGTCAGGTTCAGGTCCAGCCGACCTACGCGGAGGATCCCACGATCGTGCGCGGACCCGCGCGCGTCGATGGCATCTATCCAACCCGTTCGACCGCGCTCGATGGACCGTCGAATGGCGGTCAACTGTTCATCGAGGGTGCGGTGCAGCCCTTGTGGCCGACCGTGCTGTTCGTTGCTGCGCCCGTGCGAATGGCAACTGGCGATCCACCGGGCGCGACCCATCAGCAGCCGAGGGCAGGCTTCCATTTGGTCCCGGTCACGGCGGACGGACAGCCAGTCTGGGACCGCGCGACTTGGGAGTGGGTCGAGAGACCCGCGGCGCAGTAGGAGCCTTCGCACACCCCACACCCTTCTCGCCGACACCTGCGTAGCGCTCCATGGCAAGTCTGCTGAGTCAATCTGGCCCCGCACTTCTGCGACCCATTCGCATCGGTGCCATGGATGCACCCAACCGCGTTCTCATGGCGCCACTCACGCGCTGCCGTGCGCCGAACCATGTGCCAACGCCGCTGATGGCGGAGTACTACGCGCAGCGCGCGAGTGCGGGCCTCATCATCGCCGAGGCGACGATGGCGATCGGCGGCGGATCTGCGTTCACCAATGAACCGGGCATCCACACAGCCGCTCAGGTCGCAGGTTGGCGCGGCGTGACGAGTGCAGTGCATGCCGCAGGCGGTCGCATCTTCCTGCAACTCTGGCACGGTGGACGAACATGCCATCCGCTGCTGAACGATGGTCGACAGCCAATTGCGCCCAGTGCGATTGCGATCACATCGAATCCCTTTCGTGGGCCAAGTGGTCCCGTACCCCATGCGCTGCCGCGTGCGATCGATGATGCGGAGATTCCGGACCTCATCGCTGGCTTCGCAACTGCAACCCGAAACGCACGTGATGCCGGCTTCGATGGAGTGGAGATCCATGGGGCGAACGGCTATCTGATCGACCAGTTCACGCGCGATGGATCGAACCGTCGAGGCGGCGCGTACGGCGGTCCCGCATCGCACCGCATTCGCTTCGCGTGCGAAGTCGTGGAAGCGGCGTGCGCCGCATGGGAGCCCGGGCGTGTCGGACTCCGGATTTCACCGCTCGGCAGCGGCAACAGCATGATCGACAGCGATCCCGTCGGCACCTCCACGCTGCTCGCGCACGCCGTCCACCGACTCGGCATCGCATATCTGCATGTCTTGCGCGCCGACTTCATGGGCGTGCAGAAGGCTGATCTGCTCACGCCCCTGCGCAGTGCGTTCCAAGGCACGCTCGTGGCAAACATGGGTTACACGCCGGACGAGGCGGAGCGGGCGATCGGGTCGGGCGTGGTGGATGCCGTGGCGTTCGGGCGAGCGTTTCTGGCAAATCCCGACCTCCCAGAGCGCATTCGCCTCGGTGCCGAATTGAATGCACCGAATGACAAGACCTTCTATGGCGGCGGCGCCGAGGGCTACACGGACTATCCATTCCTGACACAGGCGCAGCGCGACGCCGTCTTGCAAGGTGCTCCATGAGTGATGATGCCAACAACGCGCCTGCAGGACTGCCGCAGGGCTATCCCTTCCAGCGCGACTGGGAGATGGCTCCGCGCGAGTTGAAGGCGCTTCTCGATCAGCGCGCACCAGTCGTTGTGATCGATGTTCGCACGGAAGCAGAACGCAATCTCGCAAGCATCGCAGGCACGATGCACGTTCCACTGTCCGAACTTCCCGCGCGGATCCCGGCGCTGCGCGAGCATGAAGCCGACCGCATTGTCGTGCTGTGCCATCACGGCACGCGAAGCCTGCGGGCCACAGAGCTGCTTCGTCAGGCGGGATTCGATCATGTACGCAGTCTTGCAGGCGGCATCCACCTCTGGAGCATGGACATCGACCCAACGGTCCCTGTCTACTGAACGGGGCCCCGCGAGCGATTGCCTTGGAAACCCCCATCGGCGAACGCTTTGGCGCCGACTGCCGGAAACACACAAAAGCGGGCGAAGGGATTTGAACCCTCGACATTCGGCATGGAAGGCCGACGCTCTACCGCTGAGCTACGCCCGCGAGACGCTCGCAAGTGTACCGGAGCGACCGGCGCGCGTGCGCGGATACCGCGCGCTTACCGAGAGTCATGTCGCTGCGAGCAGGCGTTCCACATACTTGATGTCGTGCGTTGCGTTCACGAAGAGTTCCTCGCGGAGCAGACGCTCGTACAACGGGATCGTGGTCTTGATGGGACCGACCTTGAACTCTGCCAACGCGCCGAGCGAGCGACGAATGCACTGCTCACGGGTCGGCGCATGAACGATCAGCTTGCCCACCATGGAGTCGTAGTTGGTCGGGACGCGATATCCCGCGCGGACATGGCTGTCGAGGCGAATGCCAGGGCCACCCGGGGCGACCCATGTCTCCACAAGTCCAGCCTGCGGCATGAAGTTGCGCGCAGGATCTTCGGCATTGATGCGGAACTCCATGGCATGCCCGTGAATGCGGATGTCCGACTGCTTGTAGGGCAGGCGCTCACCCGCTGCCACGCGGATACCAGTCTGCACGATGTCAACACCCGTGATCGCCTCGGAGATCGGATGCTCCACTTGCACACGAGTATTCACTTCGAGCATGTAGAACTTCTGGCTGCGGTCCATCAGGAACTCGCAGGTGGCGGCGCCCGAGTACTTCGCTTGGCGGATCAGTTCAGCGGCTGACTCACAGACCTTCTCGCGCTTTGCCGGATCCACTCCAGGCGCGGGCGCCTCTTCGATCAGTTTCTGATGTCGGCGCTGGCTTGAACAGTCGCGCTCGTAGAGGTGAACCGCGTTGCCATGCTTGTCGCCGATCACCTGCACTTCAAAGTGCCGCGCGAGTTCGAGATACTTCTCGACGAAGACCATGGGATTCCCGAACGCGGCCGCTGCCTCCTGACGCGCCTGTTCGATCCCCTGACGCAGCCCAGCCTCATCCTGCGCGATGCGCATGCCGCGCCCGCCGCCGCCACCTGCAGCTTTCACAATGACGGGAAACCCAATGTCCTTTGCGACCTGAACCGCTTCATCGATGTCCTCGATACCACCCTCTGTGCCCGGGAAAATCGGCGTCCCTGCCTTCTTCGCGAGTCGCTTGCAGTTGACCTTGTCGCCGAGTGCGGACATCGCCTCTGGACTCGGGCCGATGAACTCGAATCCACTGTCGCGGCAGACGTCCGCGAAGTGCGCGTTCTCAGCAAGGAATCCGTAGCCAGGATGAATGGCGTCGGCATGTGAAATCTCAGCCGCCGCAATGATGCGATCAATGCGCAGATACGAGTCCTTGCTCGGCGGTGGTCCGATGCAGACTGTCTGTGCAGCTTGCTCGAGCCAGGGTCCACCAGCATCTGCGGATGAGTAGACGCAGACGGGCTCGATTCCGAGCTCGCGGCATGCCCTGATGATGCGCAGCGCGATCTCGCCGCGGTTGGCAATCAACACTCGCTTGAACATGGCGCTCAGGTCGGCCGAATCAAGAACAGTTTCTGTCCAAACTCAACGGCCTGCCCGTTCTTCACCAGCACCTTGGCGATGGTTCCAGAGCGCTCTGCCTTGATCTCGTTGAAGATCTTCATCGCTTCAAGCAGGCACACCACCGTGTTCGCATCGACCGCCATTCCCACCGAGGCCAACGGCGGCTTGTCCGGACCCGACGCCGCATAGAAAGTGCCAACCATCGGACTCTCGATCGCCTCGAGTCCCGCCTCGTCCTGTGCCGCCGCGGGAGCTGCGCTGCCCCTTGCGCCTGCCGCCGCAGTCGCAACCACGGGCGTAGCGGCTGTACTGTGCGGAACCTGTGCAGCGGGCGCAATTGGCGCACCGTGATGAACGATCTGGGGGGCACTCAAAGTGGTCTGTCTGCGAATCGTCGCCTGCTCGTCCTTGTCCCGAAGGTCCAGCTCGGTGAGGTCGTTGTCAACCATCAGGCGAACCAGTTCCTTCAACTTTCGGATGTCCATCATGATCGGCGAAGAATAGCAAGGTGCGCAGAATCGGCACAGAACGCAGCACGATCGCCGCATTTCACCACAAGCCAATTCGCGAGCATCTGTCCGAAACTAGGCAGGTTGCCGCAGTGAAATCGGCGGTCCGAGGACTTCGGCGAGAATAAACCCCTGCCGCAGCCCCGCCTTGGTTGTAAGGGCGGTCCGCAGTGGACTCGATGTGGCTGATGCCACATCGGCGCTCGGCGACACCGACAGGGTTGCCGAGGTTGTCCCCCCTGGGTGGCGACCACGCAGCGCTCCCTCGTGAATCTGCCGAGATCGCTCACGAAGATAAGTGGCAGTGGCTTCACCCGCAGGATCTTCCTCATCCGACGCTGCACCAAAGGACGAGTCAAACGCGCCTGTCGTTCTAGGAACAACGGCGCGCGCCTCGACGACCGCGGTGTCCCCGCGTCCTTCCTTGAAACCAGGGTGGACATCCGCCGCCGCGTCCGACCACTGGCGTCGGAGCGCTGCAACCACGTCCGTGGGAGCATCTTCCGCAAACTGATCGATCCGCCGCTTCATTTCCTCCAAGTAACTCCGCGCAGCCGGGGCGGCCGAAACACCCTGCGTGACGGGCGGTACGGGCGGCGCACTCCTGTTGGGCATTGCAACAATTGGGGGCGCCTTCACCTGAGTAATCCGTGCCACTTCCAGTGGGGATGTCTGTGCTCCCTCCAAGCGCGCCCTTGCTTCCTTTGCCTTCTTCTCTCCCTGCTTTGCCGCCATGCGGATGACTGCCTGCAGGACAATCACAACAAGAAAGATGATCGTGCCTGTTGTCATGACTGCAGCAACAAGTCTACGCGCCGCGCGGCAACTGCAATGCGAGTGAACCCGATCTGGCAAGAAACTCGCAGCCAAACGCTGAAGACAGCGTGCTGGGCTGAAGGACACTCGTGGAGGGCCCG
>VGXN01000056.1 GCA_016873335.1 Phycisphaerae bacterium
GCCACCATGAGCGATGCGGGATATGCCTTCGTGACTGGAATCGAAACCGCGCCCGCAACGACGGCGAGCAGGATCAATCCCGTGGTCTTGTTGATCACGCCATTGACGGTGCAGGTGCCGCTGCCGGCGCTCTGCTGAACCGCGGAGCGCACGACGCTGTCAGCGAGAATCGGGTTTGAGGAAACGAGTGACATGGTTCAAGGCTCCGGGGCAGGCACCACGGAAGCTTGTGCGCTTCGCATGGCATGGGCGATTTGATCTGCCACCGCCTGCTGGTGTGGCAAATGGAACGTGAAGTCGAATGATAGTCCAGCGTATGTGCGCTGCGAGCTGTCGAGATGCGTGTGGACCAGCTTGGCAGTCACGCAGATCGGCAGCGGCGCGTGTGCACCGAGCGCAATCTGCAGCCAAAAGACGCGGTGACGCCCGAGCGCCGCGGCATCCGCGCTCTCGACACGCAGCCCGACGCCGCCGCCACCAATGTTCACGAGAACTGCGGGAAACTCCGGTCCAACCTGTGGCATCGGCATCGTCGCTGCCGCAGGCGCAGGCGCACCCGCTTGCAAAGCGGCGCGAACGGTGTTCCACGCCGCATCGCTCGCCTCCTCCGCCACAACCACGCTGCGCGGATCGAGCAAGGGCCATGCGCGCACGAGCGGCAGGTTCAGACCGCCCGCCTCGTAGCGGGCGAAGCGACGCATGCAGCGCTCGACCTCATCAGGCAGCCGCAGCCGAAGCGCGGGAACACGCGCACCTGAATGAGCACAGTCATCGAGCTTCTCTGTCTTGAACTTCCATCGGTTCTGCCCGATCGTGATTGCACCGATGAGTTGCACGCCGTTGTCGATCGGGATGTGCTTGCCGAGCATCACGGGGGCCTCGACGACCACCGACTCCTCTTCGAGCGACACAATCTTCAGCCGCCAGACCAGATCGCTGCCACGCGCAGGATCGACCGCGTCCGTTGCGCTGGCATCCGTACCGCGGGACGCAGCGACCGCGACTTCGAGCGTTCCGCCACGCTCGAAGATCTGCTGCATACTGCGCTTCCACTCCGTGGTTCTTGATCTGGATGCTGGCATTTGTGCGATGGTAGTGAGACACTCATCAACCGCGCCGCGATCTGTTGTGCGCGTCACCCCCAACGAGGGCGGCGCGCAGCCGTTCGACGAGCGCAGCATCTTGTGCTCGGCGCACGGCATCTGGTCGCCGCCCCGCGAAGCGGATCATGTAGTAGCGGTCGATGATGGCGTGGAACGCCTCCGCAGCCGCGGGGCGAGCGGACTGCAATGTCTCGGCAAACGCGCGCGGCGACTGCCAGGCAGGACGAGCACAACCGACCTGCGCGAGCAATGCAAGCGCATCGGCATAGAACGCCCCATCGCGGAGCGCAATCTGCGCGCGCATGCGTCCTGTTCGTGTGATGCCAAGAAGGGTTCGTCGCCGTTGCAGCCGCCGCCACAGCAGGAGCGCGGCACTCAGTGAAAACGCCGTGGCTCCGATGACCGCGGCGATCCAGACGACACCCGCCTGCGGGATGCCCGTGCGTTCGGCGAGCGACTCCGCCATGGCGTTTGGCCATGCTCGTGCCTGACGGTAGGTGCGCGTGGTCCACTCGTTGAAACCGCGAACGAACTCCTCCTGCGCGAGCGAGTCGAACCGCTCGATCCTTTCTCGCCACGCATCCTCGAGCGGACCGAGCAGGAAGCGCAGCACTTGCCCCCACACGCCGCGATCGGAGGCAAGGGAAGTGTCATCAGCCATCGGTGTCGGGTCGAGCACCGTCCACTGCACATTGCCGCTGCGAATCTCCACCCACGCGTGCGCATCGGCTTCACGCACGGAGTAGCGGCGATCACTCGCGTCGTACTCATGCACGATGAAGCCCGTCACAATCCGTGCATCGACGCCAACGGACTGACACAGCGCGCAGAGCGCGCTCGCGAAGTACTCGCAGTGACCGAATCGGTACTCGTTCAGAAAGAGATCGATCGGATCGCGCCCCTCCCGCTGAATGAACCCGCGCAAGTCAAGGCTGTAGTTGAAGCGCGTCGACCGAAGTCGCTCTTCGAAGGCTCGACCGATCCTGGTGTTGCGCGCCCAGCGTTCATCGCTTTCCGCCGATGGCGTGAGACCACTGAGTCCAGCTTCCTTGATCCACTGAAGCGCGGTGGCACGAACCACTTCCACGGGGAAGGTCGGCTGCGGCGGAAAGCGCTGTGGGTTCCCCTGCAATGCCGTCAGCACCGACTCCGATGGAAAGGGCTGAACGCGCGCCTCATAGCCGCGGATCACCCCCGCCGTTTCGATATCCACGAGTTTGAGCGCGCAACTGCTGGGCGAGTACGCGAACACTTGCGAATTCATCCCCCGAATCGAGATCGGCACCCACGGCGTGAAGATGATGTCCGTGTACAGCCCACGGAAGTTCACCTGCAGTGTGTGTGTGTTGATGCGCTCATCGATCGGGGACGGTGAGAGCGGGGAGCGGTCCGTGCCGTTGTTGATGATGAAACGCTGGCTCGGCCCGATACGCGCGAACCAGCGGAACTCCACGGGGTCGTAGCGGTCGAGCACCTGTCCGCGCAGTCGAAGCGTTTCGGCGATCGCAGGTGGTTTCCCATCGGGTCCGCGCCAGTCCACGGACAGCAGTTCGCGGTCACCTGGTTCGATCCACTGCGGCGATCGCAGCGAGAGGTCGGAGGGGAATCCAAGGCGCGATCCACGACCAGAGCCGAAGAGCGGTCCACCCGGATTGGGGTTGCGCGGCAGGATCACGAAGATCCCTGCGCTCGTCAGCAGTGCCAGGACGAGCGCTGCGATGATCACGCGGCGGAGGTCGCGTTCAGCCTGCGTCTTGCGCCGCCGCAATTGCGTGTGGGCAGTGCGTGGAAACTGCGCGAGCGCGTTCGGTGTCAGCAGTCGAAAGCGAACCACGCAATCCACCGCAAGCGCGGTGCCGATGATGATCAGCAGACCGACCGCAAGATCGATGCTGTGCAGCCCCGCCGCCACAAGCAGCACTCCCGAGAGCAGCACGACCTGCCGCTCATCACTGATCGTCCTCCGCGCCCAGAGTCGCACCAACATTCCAAAGAACACGCCCAGACCGATCCAACGTGGGATCCGCGCAGGATCCAGTCGCGGCCAGACTTGGCTGATCACCACGGTTGCGACGATGGCGACCAGCACCACAACGACATTTGGATGCAGCATGCGGCGCGTGCATCGCCCCGTCACCAGCCAACTCGCGCCCGCCACCGCGACTGCTGCAAGCCCGAGCGCGAGACTTCGCTGGCTGAGCGCGAACGCAAGCAACGACACCATCGCCAACCAGAGCGTGTGTCGGCGGCAGGTGATCACATCGCTCATGGAAATCTCCCAGGAACGATCCGCAGTGCGATGCCCGCAGGGGCTTCGTTCGTGCCGCGCGGTGCGGCATGACGCGGCGTGATGAGATCGATCACCGCCAAGGCATCCAGTTGCGCGGCGAGCCCAGTCACGACCTGTCGCTCCGCTCCTTCGGCTCCGAGCCCATCGATCACGAGTTGCACCACCCACCCATCCGCGTGTGCGCGAGACAGCACGCTTGCTGTCCATTCGATCGCGCTCTCCTCGGCACTCTCCGTGGCGGTGCCCTCCGTTCGGGTGAGATCCAGCGTCACGCACAGCGCCTTCCGCTCAGGAACGGAGCGGTCGATGACGACGGGCTCCATCAGCGCGGCGCTTCGCCGCCATGCCACCTGCCGCACAGAGTCGCCGCTTCGATACTCACGGAGTCCGACGAAATCCTCCTGTCCACCCGTGCGCTGCTGCGCGGCGTGCGCACCGGGTGCCGCACCCACAAGCGCACGGAGCATCAGGGGATCGATCACATGTTGCCGCGGATGCACGAGCACATCGCAGGGATCGTGCCACTCCACAGACTTCAGAATGAGACCAAATGGAAACCCGCTGACACATCGGAATCGCTGGAGCCGCAGCACGCCGCGCCGTGCGGGCGTGATGGTGGAACGCACCTGCGCATGGCCGCCGCGCGGACAATGTTCGAGCCGCGTTGGCGACTGCACCGTGTCAGCCACTTCGGTGATCGCGACATCGAAGATCGGCCACAGGCGCGAGGCGCTCGCCACCTCATAGCGCAGCTCAAACGGCTCGCCGACGCGCGCAACGCGCGGAGCGCGGCGGCGCACACGAAGTGCCATCATCATGCCGCCCGAGACGACGCCCGACACCACAATCCACGCGAGCATCGACGCGAACACCCACACGAGCATGTTCTCCGTGCGCTGCGCGCTCGCAGCACCGATGAGCAGCGAAAGCCCTGCGAACACCAACCCAGGCCAGCGAATGTGATAGCGGCGACGAGGGCTCACATGCACTGCCCAAGAAGAGCCAGCACAACCAGCACGACCGCAGCGATCGCCAACACACGTCCCGCTTCCGCCAGCCACCGACCACTCGTAGTGAACACTCCGCGCGAGCCGAGTTTTCGAGCAACTTCATCCTCTTCACCGACATCCACGCTGTCCCAGTCGACACTGTCCGCGAGGTACTTGTTTGCACGCAGCACACCCTTCGCGCGCTCGAGGTCGCCCGCACGAACCTGCACGGGCACGCCACCGAGCAGACGACTTCCCGATCCTGTCAGACCGAACGCACCGAGCGCCGCACCAAACACTGCCGCGTCGACGCCACCATCGCGCAGCACTGCCGCAATCGTCTGCGCCTCAAAGTCACTGGTCGCGACATGCACCGTCACCAGTGCGGCAGGATCCGCCGCGCCGAGGGATTCATCCTGCATCATCGGTGCCATCCTTCGGATCATCGGCCGCTTCCGGTCCCTCGCCCTCGGGCCAATCGTTCTCATCAATCTGCAGATCGCGAATCTTGTCCACCGCCTTCAGCAGTTGCTCCGACGCCTCGGGATCGAACATGTACCCGATCATCTGTACGCGCCAATCCGCCACGGACTGCCGCGTCACGGTCAGGAGATCGCCTGGCTTCAGATCAGGTCGCGTCGCCGGCTGTTCCAACACCTTCACCCGCACCTGATCGTGGTCGATCGCCTGCACAGCCATCCATGAATGCTCGACTCGTCCGCCCTCGCCCGCATCGAGCGGCGCCTGAACCACGAACGACTTGCGCGCCAGCGCGGCCCACTGCGGCCTTCCCATACGGATCAGATTGGTGAACGCCATCGCGAACGACGGCCAGGTTGCCTGCGCGCGGCGCCCCGCACTCTGCAGCCAACGCTCGTTCATGTAGACCACGGCGCGATCCGACGCGATGCGATCGACAACCTCGCGCGGCCATGACCATGCCTTGGCGTACTGACCGACGGGCTCCTCACCGCAGATCACTGCGCGTTCCATGCCGAACTCCTCGTAGCCCTGCTGACGAACCTGCGCCCGCCATGCGGCAGAGCCCGCCGTATTGGGCTCGATGAAACGCACCACATCCTCCACGCGCTGCAGCGAAACGGTCAGCCCATCGCCAATGGTGATGCAACCGCCAGGCTGCGGGAGATCGCCGCCGAGCAGCGTTCCGGCGAGCGTGAAGACAATGACAGACGCCTGATCCGCAAGATCGACGGGCACTTCATCCATCTCCAGTTCAGGGAGCCCGCAGCGCGCCAGCCCCTGCGTGCCCAGCACCACACACGCCTCATTGCCTCCGGGCAGCGGGCCGTACCGAGCAAGCTTCCAGAGCGGTCGGTCCGTAGGCGTTGCCGCCTCGGTGATGAACTCATGTTCGAGCTGCTCGCGCGAGTTCACCTCGCCCGTCACCACATCGAGAACCGCAATGACATCAGGCAGCGATCCGCCAAGCAGTCCCATCACCATGAAGTACTCCTCCGCCGCATCCTCCGTCGCGAGGATCAGTTGCAGGCGGATGACCCATGGCGCTTCAATGCCGTCTTCGCTGATCTGCTCCTGATCGCGCTTCGACAACTCGCTCGCCCGCTCGCACCACACGACCATGCCCGACTCGATGCCTGGCACCTGCAGACGAACCGCCCACAATTCACCGCGATTCTCCTCGGACTCGACCGCCTCGTGCTCGACGCTGTCTCCCACCCAGGCCTCCACAGCAGCGATGAACTCCGCACGCGTGCACGCATCCTCATGCGGCCAGAACGCGACGAATCCGCTCTCCTGCGGCTCGAGATTCCACTCGTTCCCCGAGTCGTCATTCGGCTGTTCGTCCGCCATGCCCCCTTACGCTAGCGGTTTCCAATGCGGATTTCCCAGCCCGACCGGTCAGCCCTCGAGCACAAGGTTGACCATGCGGCGCGGCACCACGATCACTTTGCGCGGCGTCTTGCCGCCGAGCAACGCCCGCACCTTTCCGTCGGCAAGCGCGATGCGTTCCACCTCACCTGCATCGGCACCCGCAGGAACCGTGATGCGTGCACGAACTTTCCCCTGCACCTGCACGGGCAGCTCGACTGTCTGATCCTCCAGCAGTGATGCATCGACGGTCGGCCAGTGCGCCACACAGATGCTGCCGGACTCGCCAAGCCGCTTCCACAGTTCCTCGGCAAGATGCGGTGCGAACGGCGCAAGGACACGAAGGAAGCGGTCCATCTGCTCGCGTGTGAGCCCGCCATCCGCAGGATCCTTCATCTCCGTCGGGCGCGTCGCGGCGTTCACGAGCTCGATCAGCGATGCGATCGCCGTATTGAACGCCAACCGCTCGATGTCCTGCCCCACCTTGTGGATCGTGCGCGCCAGTTGCCGCTCCACATCGGCATTCGCCGTGCGTGCGAGCAGCAGACTGCCGTCCCGCTCATCGATCGCCAGGCGCCAGACACGCTGCAGGAATCGGAACACGCCAGCAATGTCCCGTGTGTTCCACGGCTTCGATGCTTCGAGCGGTCCCATGTACATCTCATAGAGGCGGAAGGTGTCCGCACCGTACTCCGCGATCACATCGTCCGGGTTCACGACATTTCGGAGACTCTTCGACATCTTGGCGACGATCTGCACCACGCGCTCGCCGCTTGCACGCTCGGTGAATGTGCCGTCGCCGCGCTCCTCCACCTCATCGACCGGCACCAGTGAACGGTCGGCGCGCTGATAGGCGTAACTGGTGACCAAGCCCTGATGGAAGAGTCGCGCCATCGGTTCGACCGTGCCGACATGCCCAAGGTCAAAGAGCATCTTGTGCCAGAAGCGCGCATACAGCAGATGCAGCACGGCGTGCTCGCTTCCGCCGACATACAGATCGACGCCGTTCTTCCCCATCCAGTAGCGCTCCGCTTCAGGATCCACGAACGCGCTGCCACACTTCGGCGAGCAGTAGCGCAGGTAGTACCAGCAGCTGCCTGCCCAACCGGGCATGGTGTTCGTTTCGCGCGTCACGGGCGTCGATGCGGGCAACAGCGATGGGTCGACGCCCGCTTCGCCCGCCGTGGTCATGACCCACTCGCGTGCCTTCGCCAGCGGCGGTTGTGGCGTGTCGCTCTCCACGGGGTTGGAGTCCGCCAGCGGCGGCAATCGGACGGGCAGCGCGCCATCGCCGATGGGATAGTGATTGCCCTCCGCATCGAACACGACGGGAAAGGGCTCGCCCCAGTAACGCTGTCGGCTGAAGAGCCAGTCGCGCAGCCTGTACTGCACGCGCAGCGATCCCGCGCCGCGCGCTTCCAGCCACGCGATGACCGCGCGCTTCGCCTCCGCCGTCCGCATGCCGTTCAACTGAAGTCCGGATGTGCGATCGGCACTGTTCACACTCGTTCCATCACCCGTCGTCGCGGCTTCGCCTGTCCACGGGACGCCATCGATCTCCACCACCTGCACGATCGGCAGCGTGAACGCCTGCGCGAACTCGAAGTCGCGTTCGTCATGCCCAGGGACAGCCATGATCGCGCCCGTGCCGTAGCCCATGAGCACATAGTCCGCGGTCCAGATCGGAATCCGTTGTCCAGTCGCGGGATTCACCGCACAGAGTCCCGTCGCGATGCCGCTCTTCTTCTTCGACTCCTGCCGTTCGACATCCGATCGGTTGCGCGCCCACGCCACATACGCGGAAAGATCCGCGCTCGCGCCACGGGCGATGGCGCGCTGCACCAGGGGATGCTCGGGCGCGACAACCATGTAGGTCGCACCGAAGATCGTGTCCGGGCGCGTGGTGAACACCGTCAGAGGCTCCCGCTCGCCATCAACAACGAAGCGAATCTCGGCTCCCTCACTGCGCCCGATCCACTCCGTCTGCATGGTGCGAGTCGAGTCGGGCCAGTCCACCCTCGCGAGATCCGCGAGCAGCCGATCCGCGTACGCCGTGATACGGAACATCCACTGCCGCAGCGGCATGCGGACCACGGGATGTCCGCCGCGTTCGCTCCGTCCGTCGATGACTTCCTCGTTCGCCAGAACGGTGCCGAGCTTCGCGCACCAGTTCACCGTCTGCGTGCCGAGATACGCGAGGCGGAACGAATCGAGATGCGCCTGCCGCTGCCGCCGCGAACAGGCGCTCCACCGCGTCTGGACACCCGGCGCAGTCTCGATGATGCGGTCCTCGGCGGCGAGCCGTGATTCCAACTGCGCGATCGGACGTGCAGCTTGCACCGCCGGATCGAACCAACTGCCATACGCGAGAAGCCAGATCCACTGTGTCCAGCGGTAGTAGTCGGGATCGATCGTCGCGAACTCGCGCGACCAGTCGTACATGAACCCAAAGCGCTGCAATTGACGGCGGAAGTTGTCGATCGCCTTCTTGGTCGTGACCTCCGGGTGAACGCCCGTGGTGATGGCGTACTGCTCGGCAGGCAGTCCAAACGCATCCCACCCCATCGGATGCAGCACCTGGAAGCCGCGCATCACCTTGTAGCGCGACAGGATGTCGGTTGCCGTGTAGCCCTCGGGGTGCCCGACATGCAGACCTGCACCCGAGGGATACGGGAACATGTCGAGCACATAAAACTTCGGCTTCGATGCGTCAAAGCCCGT
>VGXN01000057.1 GCA_016873335.1 Phycisphaerae bacterium
GGAGCGCTGTCGACAAGCAGCGGATCGCAGGCGCGATGGCGCCGACAATGCCAACAACGACGCCGGACAGAATGCCAAGCGCAATGATTCGTTGGTCGATGGTGATCCCAAAGACACCCATCGAGAATTGCACGGCGATGCCATCGACAAAGAGCATCGCAATCACTACCGCAAGCAGCGCGCCGGATAGCGATGCAATGAGCGACTCCTGCATCATGCTGATGACTACGGCTGCACGGCTGAAGCCGAGCACCTGCAGCATCGCCAGCTCACGGATGCGAGACGCGAAGGCCGCGTACAACGTGTTCAGTCCGCCGATGAGCGCTCCTGCGGCGACGAGCGCAGCGCTCACCAGCACCAAGACTCGAACGGGCAGGTAGAACGCACTCTGCGCCGCGTAGTACTCAGGCTCGTGGATGGCGGTCAATTCCAGATCGATTCGGCGCTGCGCGAACACATCAATCTCCGCGGGTGATGCGCCCGGCGCGAGACCAAGAACCACGCCGGAAACAGTCTCGCGTTTGGTGAGCACGATCAGATCGTCGATCGGCATCCAGATTTCGCCGTCCAGGACCGTTCCAGGCGCATGAAAGACCCCGACGATCTGCACGGCGCGTCCGTCCACCGTGATGGTGGGGGAACTCGATTCGCCCTGCGATCGTTCGTGCGCCTCGAGTGCAAGTCTCAGGACAGCAGGATCGAGTCCCACCGTGCGAGCGGCGCTCGCGCCGATGATCACCTCGTCGCTCCCCGATTCGGGTGCACGCCCCGCCAACATGCGAACCTGCGGATGCAGCAGGAACGCCGTCGGCGTGATGCCGCGGATCATTCCCGTTCGGCTGCCCGCATCCGCTTCGACGTTGGGCGACGAACTCCCAAGAGGAAGCGCAACATGGATCTCTGGACTCGTGAGCAGTCGACCGTCCCATGTTCCGACTCCACGCACACTGGAGCCAACGGAGTCGGCCACGGACCGTGGGATCTCGCTGCGCTCCAGACTCTCTTCGCTGCCTGCACCGAGCAGCAGCACATTGCGTTCATGCCCACTCGCTTGCAGTGCCTGCTCCATGCCCTGTGCGAAGCCCGCACCCGCCATCAGCAGCAGCGCGACGAGCAGTGCACCGCCCACCGAAAGGGCAAGCCGAGGAGGACTCCGTCCAAGGTTGCGCGTGGCGTAGTGCAGCGGGATCAGTTTCATGACTCCTCTTTCACGTGCCTCGAAGACCCAGAACGATCTCTCGCCGCGCAGCAGTCCATGCGGGCAGTGCGCCAGCCAGCAGACCGAGCATCGCAGCAAGCAGAACGCCCAGCATGGTCGCGGTTGGATTGGGCAGGACATCAATCGAGACGCCCTCCATTCCAAAGGTCAGGTTGGCAGTCTTGAGGATGATCCACGCGATCAACGCGCCACAGAGACCACCGCCAAGACCCAGCAGCGTCGCCTCCAAGCCCACAAGCACGCCGATGCCCCAGTCGGTCCAGCCAAGCGTGCGCAGGATCGCGTGGTCCCGCACACGCGCGCGAACGGCCAGCGCGATGGCGTTCGCGATGAGCGCGAACACGGCGGCCAAGCTTGCCCAACCCACAATGCTCGCAAACTGCACGATGCTCACGACATCGCGCGCGGCTTTGGCAATGAACGCGCTCTCGGGCTTCGTGGATGTGGGGAACTGATCGGACGCGAAGCGCTCATCGATTGCCGCCGCCACGCTTCGCAGCTGCGATGGACTGTCGACTTCCACCTCGAACTGCGTCACGATCCCTCCCGTTCCGCCGCGCTTCGCGCTCTCCTGCAGGAACCCAAGATGCGCGTAGGCACAGTTGCGGTCTTGCGGATCATCGCTCTCGAATGTGCCCGCGACCCACGCGCGGACACCCGCAGCATCGAAGCGGTCGCCCGCTCGCAGTCTGCGGCGCTCGGCAAGCCCTGATCCAACCACCACAGCATCACTGCGCGAACGCCAATCCGCCAGGCTGCCGCTTGTCCACCGCACGTCCTTCAGACGATCGGTCAATGCGTCCTCGTCTGGGAAGCCGCGGAACGTCACGACGTCGAGCGATGCCCGGCAGTTGTTCACGATGATCTTCACGGGAACGGCCGCGCGAACACCTTCGATGCTCTCGATCGTTCGTTCGTACGACTGCGGAAGCTGGCTCGCGAATGGGCAGTACCGATTGAGGCGGTAGACGATCAGCTTTGTCTCCCCGGCACCTGCCTCCGTCGCACGATGCACGCCATCGCGCATGCTCTCGACGAACGTAAAGAGGAACGTGGCCACCGTGATGCCTGCGAGTGTGAGCCCAGTGCGCAGTGGTCGCCGCACCATGCCGCGCCACGCGAAGGCGAGTGCCGCTTGGAACGCCTTCATGACAGCACCGCCTCGCGGGCCGCGTCCACGATCTTTCCCTTTTCCAGTCGCACCGTTCGGTGTGCGCATGCTGCGGTCGCAGGGTCATGCGTCACCAGCACGATCGTCTGTCCGCGTTCACGGTTCAACTGCGCAAGAAGATTCATCACTTGCGCTGCGTTGGTGCGGTCAAGATCGCCCGTCGGCTCATCGGCGAGCAGGATGCTCGGGCGAGTCACGATTGCCCGCGCGATGGCCACGCGCTGCTCCTGACCGCCCGATAGTTGCCGCGGCGCATGCGCGTGGCGGTCGGCAAGACCGACCAAGTCGAGCGCCTCACTGACGCGCGCATGCCGTTCGCGGGCACTGATGGGGTGCAGCAGCAGGGGCAGCTCCACATTCTCATACGCGGTCAGGACTGGAACGAGGTTGTAGAGCTGAAAGATGTAGCCAACTCGGTGATTGCGCCACTCGGCGAGCGCACTGCGCGACAGGCGCGCGATGTCGGTGCCGTCCACATGGATCGAGCCCGCGGTGGGGCGGTCGATGCCTGCGATCAGGTTGAGGAGCGTCGTCTTGCCGCTGCCCGATGGTCCCATGAGCGCAACAAAGCTTCCCGCAGAGATGTCGAGATCGACATCGAGCAGCGTTCGAATGATGTCCGTACCGCGCTTGTAGTCGCGGCACAGTTGGCGGCATTCAATGGATGCCATGGGCGTCTCCTTTCGTTGTCTCACGCCACGATTCACGGGCCACCACACGACTCCCCGCAGGCGGGGCCGCTCGAGGATCCGCCACCGCAAGATCGCCTGCGCGAAGTCCGCTGCGAATCTCCGTCCATCCCGCATCCACGGCGCCAGTTTCCACTGCGCGTGAATCCAAATGCGAACCACCGCGCGGCGAGGTGAGCACCACAAGGATCTCATCTTGATCCGCACGGCGCTGGACGCATCCGCTTGGAACCCACAGCGAAACTTTCTCGCCGCCACCGATCCGCTGGGCGTTCGAACCACTCTGCGGCATGATCTGAACGCGCGTCAGCATGTCGGGCTTCAGCACCGCGGGCGGGTCGATGATCCGCACCTTCGCCTGCACCGTGTTCTTCGCAATGTCCGCCTGATGCACGATGCGGATCACTTCGCCCGCCATCGTCTTCCCCGGCAGCACATCGGCGGTGATCTCCGCGCGGTCTCCGACGGACACGCGACCCGCATCCGCGAGCGGAATGTCCGCGCGAATCTGAAGGGATGCAGGGTCATACAACTCGAACAGCGGCTTCGCATCCGGCATGTCCGAGACCGCCATGCCGGGCACCACCGTTCGCACCATCACGACCCCATCGACGGGCGCACGCACCTTCGTGCGCTCGCGGGCGAGGACACGCTGCGCGGCGTCCGCCTCACGCGCCGAAAGCGCGGCACGCAGCGCATCGGCGCGCAGCCCAAGTCGGCTCACCTCGCCAGCGCTTGCCGCGCCCGACGCAACCATCTTCGACTTGCGGGTGTGCTCGTCCTCCGTCTCCCGCAGCATCGCCAGTGCAGCCGCCACTTCAGCCTCCGCTCGCCGAACATCAATCTGCTGCTGGTCGTCCACCAGTTCCACCAACACATCTCCAGCGCGTACGCGTTCACCTTCGAGGACATGAACGGTCCGCACGATGCCGGGTGTCAGTGACGGCACGAGGATTGCGAACGGTGACGGTTCGATCCAACCTGGCGCTTGCACTGCGCCACCTTCGCGCGCGCCGTCCGCGCGGCCCGATGCGTTTGGTGCACTTTCGGCTGCAGTTGCCGCGCGGGTGCGAGCCGCCACGGGAACCACATCCACCACAGTCGCGGGCACGAGCGAATCCCACGCGGACCAGAGCAAACCACCCAACCCCAGAACAACGATGCCGATGGGGATCGCGGCGCGCGTGATCCAGCGAGAGGGGGGTCTTGGAATCGTGCTACTCATTCGATTTCCTCCAGTGCTGTGAAGTCGAGCGTCATCGCTGACGATGCGTTCGACATCGATCCAATCTGGCCCGGCGCCATCATGCCGCCGCCCATGACGGGGAGGCGGCTGCCCGCAAGTGCGCGCTCGAAAGACAACGCAGCGAGCGCGCGACCGCGTTCCGCCTGCACCAACTGAAGCAGGATGTGGTTCTCCTGATGCTCCGCGCGCCAGAGATCAACGGCCGGGCGTTCGCCCGCGTCGACGGCCGATGCGAGCAGCGACCGAAGTGTGCTGAACGCACCCAGCGTCCGCTCGCGCAGTACCGCGGCATGGTGATCCGCCGCACGCGCATCCATCGCGGCTCGACGCGCATCGATCACCGCACGCTGTCGAATGCGATCAGCATCGATCCGAGCAATCTCCGCATCCGCCTCGGCGGCCCCGACAAGGAACCGACCGTCATTGAAGAGGGGAATGCGCGATTCCAGCATGAACATCGCTGCGCTGTCGCTCTCCATGTCCCGCTCATATCCGCCACCGAGCATGAGCGAAGGCAATCGGCCAGTCGCCGCGAGCCGCGCACGCGCATCCGCACCCTCCGCCCGCGCCAATGCGGCGCGCACATCGAAGCGGTGCGTGTCCACCAAACGCTTCAGTTCCGCATCGTCATCGGGTGCGGGCACGATGGGCAGCGCACACTGGGCAACGGCCGATGCCGTGTCCTTGGCAGACAGTGTCCAGTCCAGATGGTGATCGCCGCGTCCGATCGCCTCCAAGAGGCGAGTCATCGATTCCACTCGCGCCGCGCTCGCGGTCATCACTCGGTTGGATGCCTCGGCCGCGTTCATCCGCGCACGAAGCACTCCCGCGGGTGTGGACTGTCCAGTCGCGAGCGCCGCTTCTTCCGCCGCAAGCACTCGGAGTGCCACCTGCTCATCTCGGCTTGCGAGCGCAGCCTGTTCACTGACGGATGCCGCATCGACATACGCGGCGCGCGTTTCCGCCACGGTCGCCATCACCATCGTCGCCGACTCGAGCAGGACCGAACGCAGCTGCGCGTCCGCCTCGCCCACGATGGCATCGCGCTTCCACAGCCAGTCGATCTGCCCCGCGATCATGGCAACCACTGGAACCACGCCCATGTTCAGCGGCGCACCAACGGCCGCGCTGAGCGTTGGATTGGGCGGCAACTGCGCATCGGACAGAAGCGCTGCTCGGCGATCCGCTTCCAGAAGCGTCCGGCGAAGCATGCGGTTCTCGCTGAGCGCACAGCGCACGGCGGTCTCTGCCGACAGCGGCGAGGCGCCATCCCAGATGTCGGTTGGCGCACGTCCACTCGTGGCGAGCGCGGCGTTCAACTGATCTTCAGGCAGTGGAACGCGCGCCGCGAGTTCAGGCGCCACATCCTTGAGTGTGGAAGGCGGAGTCTGTGCGCATCCCGCGAGCGCGGTGATCAGCGCAGAGGCAGTGAGGTATCGGCGAAGCCGAGTGCAAAGAGGTTGTTGGTTCAAGGTGATCTCCAGAAACGATGTCATGCCAAAGCCGCACGGCACTTGCCGTGGGCAACGTGATGCATGATGCGTTTCAGATCACAAGGACTGCGTGCAGCGTGAGTGACTCGCGACCGGAAGGTCGGGGGGGCGGGCCCGTCTCCCAGTGGAGCGAGATCGCGTCCACGCCTGCGCACGCGTTGCCGAGCGTGGCGATCCACGGCAGGCAGCACTCGACTGCAAGCGTGTGGACATCCGTCCACGCAGGGCCAGCCAAGTTCGTTGCAACCCGCTTGCAGCATTCGCCACCGCAGTCACGGTGTGGAGCAGAGCCGTTCTCTCCATCGCAGCAGCCTGATTGAGCCACTTCCGAAGTCTGCGACTCCGCCTCGCAGCAGGATTCGCGGCAGCAGGAGCCCCCGACCTGTGCGGTCGAGGTGAACGCCCTCGCGAGCGCCCCAACCTGACAGCAGCACAGCGGCATGGCGGCCGCCAAGAAGGTCAGCATGAGGTGTCGGAATGCCGAGCGCACACAAACAAACTACATCAGAAATGATCGGTCGCCAACTTTCTGGCCGCAATCTCCATGGAAGATAACTGCTCCATTCACAAATCTGGAGCATCTTTCCCCGTCGGGAGAGTGGGAAGTGGGTGTGTTTCGCAGTTCGCCGATGTTCTGAGACTCTGCCAACTTCGGCGACCAGGTCACCGTGTTCACGAGCACGAACACCGCGAACCCGATGTTCGACGGCTTCACATCGCTCTGGAACTTCGACAACGCGGGTGCCTGCGCGAATGCGACCAGCACCGCTGATGGCTCCTTCTCAGTGATCCCCGCGGCAGGCGCGATTGCGCTGCTTGCGCTTGCGGGACGTGCCACGCGGCGTACGCGCTGAACACAACGGCGCGGCGTGGTGTCTCAGATCGGCAGACGCCAAGATTGATTGGCGCAGGTCGCCAGACGATTCAACCGACGTGGCCTTCGGCGTGTTCGCCGAGGGCCACGCTGCACATAGAGAGAACCCCCATCTCGATCGCGGCATCGTTGAAATCGAAGCGCGGCGAGTGCAGCGGATACAGCGGCTTGTCGGCGACCCCAGTCCCAAGCACGAAGAAGCAGGCGGGCACGCGCTGCCCGTAGTAACTGAAGTCCTCCGCGCCCATGACTGGCGCGGGGAACTCCTCCACGCGTCCGTCGCCGTGCACGGCGGTCAGCTGCTCGCGCACCGACGCCGTCAACGCTGGATCGTTCACCGTCACGGGATAGCCCGCGGCAAACGAGACATCCGCAGAGCATCCATATGCCTTTGCCGTCAGTGAAGCGACAGCAGTGATGCGCTCCTGCAGCGCCGCGCGCATCGGCGCCGTCAACGCGCGCATCGTTCCAACGAGATCGACCGAGTCGGGGATCACATTGCCGATCTGCCCACCGCGGATCACGCAAATGCTCACCACCGCCGCGTCAAGTGGATCGACCGTGCGCGACACGATCTGCTGCAGCGCCACCACCACCGCACTCGCTGCGAGCACACTGTCACGACCCGTGTGCGGCAGCGCCGCATGCGATCCGATCCCTCGAACCGTGATGCGGATCTCATCGGCACTCGCCATCATCGGACCCGCTCGCAGTGCCACGCGACCCGTCTGCAGCCACGGCCAGCAGTGCAGCCCAACGATGCGATCGACCTTCGGTCCAATCACCTTCCCATCGAGAACGCCATCGGCGACCATGCGACGACCGCCACCGCCGTTCTCTTCCGCCGGTTGGAACACCAACGAAACGGGGCGCGGCAGGGGAGTCTCGCGCGCAAGCCGCGCAAGGACGCGAGCCGCACCGATCAGGATCGCAGTGTGCCCATCGTGTCCGCACGCGTGCATCACGCCGCGTGTCGTGCTCGCCCACGCCGCACCGGTCTCCTCAGTGAGAGGCAGCGCGTCCATGTCCGCGCGCAGCGCCACAGCCTGTGCGGCAGCGCCAGGCAGCGATCCAAGAACTCCCGTTCCGCCCGCCAGTCCCGCGCGAAAGGTGATCCCAGCGGCGGTCAACTCCCGCTGAATCACGCCGCTCGTCCTGACTTCGTTGTATCCAATCTCAGGATGCGCGTGGAGATCGCGGCGAAGCGCCACGAGCGCAGGCAGTTCCTGCGCGATCAGTTCCCGCAGGCGAGCACTCGACTGCATGCGCCTCATGCTAGTGATCCTCGCTGCACCAAGCAGCACAACGCTGCCCCCGCCGATCATCACGCACTAGGCTTCGGCCACCACCGAGGAACAGCTACGCCGCAACAACAGACCATCATCCTCTTCGACGACGGCTGCAACCTCTGCAGCGGTTTCGCGCGATTCCTGATGGCACGCGATCGCCGCGCCGCGTTCCGCATGATCGGGCTCGGATCCGCGGAAGCGCAGCGCGAGTGCACAGAGATCGGTTATCCGCTGAATGCATCTGCTCTGCCCGACAGCATCATCGTTCTCGCGCATGGCCGCGCGCTGGAACGATCCGATGCGGTCCTCGCGGTCGTGGCGCAGATGCCGCTCCCATGGTCACTGCTGCGTTTCGTGCGCTTCATTCCTCGTGGCGTGCGCGATGCCATCTACCGATTCGTGGCAAAGAGGCGCAGTCGGTGGTTCGGGCGTCGCGCCGGGTGCTCAGTTCCGAAAGGCTGACCGCTTCGCATCCACTCCCACAGGGAAAGGGGGCTGCGGCATGGCCGCTGCGCGGCTGCGCAGACTCCCACACGCGGGGTGTGGTTCGGCTCGGGCGCGCATCGTCTGCGCCGATCTCTTGGTGCCGCCCACGCCATGCGTCCGCGGTCATCGCCCAGAGCTTTCTGCACTTGGGCTCCACCTCGAATCGCTCTCTGGTCGTGATCATCATGTCTTCGCTGGCCGCGGGATCTCCGCGTCGAGCGTTGGATACAGTCAGGTCGCCGCGGCCGCGCGGACGCGCTTGGACCAGAGGGCGATCAGCGGCGTGAGCACCATCGTCGGTGCGATCCAAATCACCCAGCTTGGACTGAAGCGGACATTCACCACGAGG
>VGXN01000058.1 GCA_016873335.1 Phycisphaerae bacterium
GCTGCCCAGCCGCTCTCCACTTCGACGCGGTGCTTGTAGAGCGACTGATCGCCGCGCATTGCATCGACAAGCAGCGGTCCGTACGCCTCGATCGCCGCCACACCAAACTGCTTCTCCAGATCTGCCTGCATCTCGACGCTGTCCATCCGAAGAGGCGTTCCAGGAACCTTCGTCTCGAATCGCAGCAGCGTGCGCTGCATCGGCGCGATCTCAATCACCAAGCGGTTCCCTCGCACACCTCCCACCGCATGCGGGATGTCATGGAACAGGTCCGCAGCGGGACGCTTGAACTGCACGACGACTTCCGTCCGCTTCGCGGCCATGCGCTTTCCCGTCCGCAGATAGAACGGCGTTCCTGCCCACCGCCAGTTGTCGACATGAAGCTTGAGCGCAGCGAAGGTCTCCGTCGTGCTGCCCTTGGCAACACCAGGCAAGTCCACGAAGGCGCATTCCTCAGCCGACGCCGCATACTGCCCGAGCGCACCGTGCGACTGCACATCCGCATCGGTCGTCGGTCGTAGCGCACGCACCACCTTGATCTTCTCTGTGCGAATCTCCTCGGCGCTGATGCTCGTGGGAGGCTCCATCGCTGCAAATGCGAAGATCTGCAACAGATGGGACTGAATCATGTCTCGAATCGCGCCCGTCTGGTCATAAAAGGCCGTTCGATTCCCGACACCGACCTTCTCCGACGCAGTGATCTGGACATGATCGATGTAGCCATGGTTCCACACAGGTTCGAACATCGTGTTGGCGAATCGGAGGACGAGCATCGCCTGCACCACTTCCTTGCCGAGGTAATGATCGATGCGGTAGATGTCCTCTTCCTCGAAGACGCGCCCGAGTGCACGGTTCAGGCTCGCCGCACTCTCCTCATCGTGACCGAAGGGTTTCTCCACAACGATGCGCTGCCATGAACGCGTGCTCGCGTCGATCGAGCACCAGCGCCTGCCTTCGGTGACGAGTGCCGCCTCATCGATGCGCTGAACGATCGACTCGTAGAGTTCGGGCGCCACGGACAGGTAGAAGAGTCGATTGCCCCGCGTACCTGCCGATGCATCCATCTTCGCCATGCGGTCGGCAAGCGCTGGATACATCTCGCCCTGCGCCGCGTCTCCCGCGAAGTACTCGATGCACTGCGAGAACTCCCGCCATCGCACGGCGTCCCAGCGCGTGGCGTGTTCCTGCACCGATGCCGCCAGCTCGTCCCGCCACTGCGCGTCACTCTTCGCACGGCGCGACACGCCCAGCACGCGAAATGCCTCGGGCAGATTGCCCAGCGTATGCATCTCATAGAGCGCAGGGATCAGCTTCCGCGCAGTCAGATCACCGGACGCACCAAAGATCACAAGCACGCAGGGATCCGCCTTGCGAATCACCAGACACCTCCAGTGCCAACGATCATCGACACTCCGTCCACAATTCGGCGCTCAAGCGGATCAATCAGCCACAACCAGTCGTCCAGCAGAAACTCCACCCGCTGCGAGAGCAGCGCCACACGCCCCATCACCGTGAAGCCGAATGCGGCGCCGAAAGTGATCATCAGGTACATGATGCCAATGCGCGCTGCGCTGCCCACGACGCCCTTGTGTTCCACGGAAAAGAAGAAGTATGTGAGACAGCAGAGAACTCCGACCACCACCAGCACGCTCGGCAGACTTGCCCAGAGCGTGGCGCCCGTCCAGAAACCGCCGTCGGCAGGCTGCACGAGCGGCTGCATCGTTGCGACCGTCTGTGCAAGCAGATCACTCTCGACATGACTGATGATCTTTGCGCCAGCCGTGATGCCAACGATGAACGCCATCGTCCACACACTGATGCCTCCCACGGCGGGCACAAGCCGAAGCAACAGCAGAATGCCAAGCGCCAGCGCGATGCCCATACCAATCTGCGACTGCGTGGTCGGCGCGGGCAGATTGGGCAATATGTGCGCCGTTGTCCAGCCGTGGGCGAGCGCCCCAAACAACTTCGGCACGATCGAGTCCCAGACGCCGATCACACCCCAGTACGCAGCGGACACGCCGATGATGATCGCCTCCGCCAAGCGATACGCAGGATTGTCGCGGTACAGGAACGAAAAGATCGCCAGCGTCAGCAGCGCGGCAACCCACAAGCCCACGGTGTTCGCAGGGTTCAACTGCACACGGTCCTGCGATGGACTCTCACGAACGGCACGCGAAAACTCCGCGGGCGAAACGGACTTCCACTCCACCCACTCCACCACCCGCTCGCCGCTCGGGCTTGCGACGTCCTGGACAGTCACGCGCATCTCCACGCGCTCTGCGTAAGCACGCGCCATGCCGTCGCCCAGCCCGATACGAAGCCCCACGACGGCGGCGACCGCGAGCACGATCATCGCCCAGACCAGAATCGCCGGCGATCGAGGCTCTTTGCTCATGCTGCGGCCCTCCGCTGTGAACGCCGCTGCGCGAGATACACAACATTACCCAGCAGAATCAGCACAACCATCAGCAGGTGCGCGCCAAGTTGCGGTCCCATGCGCCGCTGCGCTTCGAGATACTTCGGCGGGATCACGGCAGAGACGCCGCCATCTGCCCCTGCACTCGCCATCTCCGCCGCGTTCGCTGGATCCGATACCCACGCGTTGATCAGCGACTCATACTCCGCCGCACCCTTGATCGCACCAAGCAGACCGCGGAGTTGGCCGGGGAAGTACGGATAGAGCTGCGGCGTCTGAACGCCCGTGCAGCCCGACACCATCGGCAACTTGCCCCCCGATGCGGACACCACATACTGCACCCACTCTTTCGACCCCGGGTAGCCAGCACTGACCTGCGCGAGCAGCGCAAAGTCTCCGACGCGCTCGATACCGCTCAAGATCGGGAGGTCCGCTGTCGCGCGCCCTGCCTTCGTGGTCGGGAACGCGCGCTTGAAGTCCGTGAGCACAACGCGCATCACCTGCTCGTTCCCCGTTTGGAAGCCGAGATTCACATAATCCACGCCATCCTGCAAGTGTGGGAAGTCGGCGCGCAGCACCTTCTTGATCGTCTGATCGATCATCTGCCCGCCGAGCGGCCACAGCGAAATGAACACCATCTTGTGCCCACGAAGCGCGCACTGCCGCGCCATGCTGACCCCCATCGGCTCCAGTTCGCCAGCGCTGCCAGGATCGAAGTCGAACGACAGCAGCACGGTGCTTCCCCGCGGCAGCGATTGAACCACCTGAAACACGGCGCGCGAGGCATCCGTCGGCGTCTCGGGAAGCGTCTTGCGCGTGATACCCATCACCAGAATCGGCCCCGCCACAGCGAGCGCCATCGCCAAGAACACCCAGCGGCGATCAAGCCTCTCGAGAATGCCAAGGACCCCTTCCATACTTACGCGCTCCCCCCACCCGCGCCCATCCACGAACGATCGATCCCCAGCAGAATGCGAAGACTCGTCGCCGTTACGCCGAGCGCAATGCCAATGATGATCGCTCGGTTCCCCGCAGTATTGAAGACCTGCATGATGAACATCGAGAGATTCTCAAGCCGCAGTCCGCTTGCCCACTCGGGAAATCCGCCCGTCAGCCAGACGCCCGCGAAGGTTCGACCGAGAAGCACGATGAACGCGGTGCCCAGCAGCAGCATTGCCTCGCGGTTCTTCGCGCGGAAGGCGCGAAACGCGGCACTTGCGACATAGAACGCGAGCAGCGCGAACATCGTGCTGGTGATCGGCGTCAATATGAATTCATAGATCCATGCGAACGCCGATCCTGCCGCGTCCTTCTCTCCCGCCCATGGTGTTGCCGCGAACTGGGGATTCGGCGGCACACCGATCTTGCCGAGCCCCACGATCAGCGTGATGGCGAAGCACAGCAGTGTCACGAACGCATATCCCCAACCCGTATCGCGCCGACCGACACGCGAAAGATTCACCTTCACGAGACTGCCCGCCCCCAAGATGAACGCAATCGCAGCGATCACATTGAAAATTTCGCTCGACTGCGCGCCGACACTCTCCATGGCTGGGAAGAACGGCGACAACAACATCACGAGCCCCGCGACCGACGCGATTGCCAGTGCGACGATCCGCATCATGACCCGAGCGCCCCCTTGAGTGACTCGAACACTCGCGACACGGCCTCGCTCTGCGGCAGGTTCAGTGCTGCGATCGTGGCGAGCACCACACCCAACAGGATCAGCGTTGCCACGATCACCTTCGCAGCGTCCTGCCCCTTCAGCGATCCGATTTGGTCTGGCGCGCCAGACAGATACGCGCTCGCCGCCATGAACTCCTCGCCGATCAGCGTGTAATCGCAGGCGGCAACGAAGAATGGAAGCTGACTGCTCTCCGCAGTGCCCGCGATCTGAATCGCACCGATGGAGTTGCCCGTCTCCGCCAAGATCAGACTCTCCGCAAAGAAGCAACCCATATAGAAGCACGCGGCTGGCTTCTCGCGAACCATCTGTCCCGACACGGACGCGACGAAACCGAACTGCTCATCGGTGATGTAGCGGATCGCATCGGCGTTGTAGGCATCGAATCGCCCTGCCGCCTGATACGAACCGCGGACAGCTTCTCGTGCGGCCTCCATCACGAGTGATCTGCTGGTCGGCACCTCGATGGTCGCGTCGTACTCGGCGGTGGTCTTTGCAACATGGCTCAGCACCGTGATGCCCGCGACCGTCTGGATGTTGTCCATGTCCTGAATACCGGCGATGAAGAGCACGGGGCGGCCCATCTCCGTAGAACGCCCCACCGCATTCGTCACTGCGTCAAGCGCAGGAATGCGGCGCAGGTACATCGATGCACCAGCACGCGCCTGCAGCATCCACGCGATGATGCAGCCGCTCGTCACGATGATGGCGACCGCCAACGGCAACTTGCCGGGTGTGAACAAGCTCGTTGTTGGCGCGCCGACTGCAGCGGCATCTTCGGTCGACACTGCGGCAGCGATCTCCTGTGTGTGTGCGCTGGCCAGAGTGTGTTGGAACCCAGCGACAGCACATACTGCCAGCAGCGGCAGCATCATGCGCGCCGCGTCGGATGTGATGGAGCGCCCACGAACCATGCGATAGGCGGCACGGTAGCCCCTCACGGCAGATTGGTCGATTAGGGGTTCGGCGCAGGTGCAGGCGCGGGCGCGGGTGCAGGCGCGGGTGAAGGCGCAGGCTGCCCAATCACGGCGGCTTCTGCTGCCTTCGCGTCCTCGATCGCCTGCTTCTCCATCTGCGCAACCTGTGCTTCGGTCTTGGGTACTTCAACGAACGCAAGGATCACGCCATCGCCCACGCCAAAGAGCGCCCACCCCGCGATCACTCCCGCGCACACCGCCTCGCGTCCATCCACCCACAGCCGATGGCCGAACGATCCGATCCGACTGCGGTTGATCATCTCAAGAAACGAGAACACAAGCGCACCGATCCACATCATGATCGTCGACTCAGGTCCAAGCACGACGCCAAGACCGATACCGACCGCACTCAGCGGGAACTTGCCGCGCGTCAAGATCTTCAATGCCTCGAACACGACCGCAGCAAGCGCACCGAAACCCATGGCGATCGCGGCGCTCACTGGCAGAACCCCCCAATACTTCCGAATACCGTCGACCACCTGAATCGTCTCGCCACTGCTGGAGCCCATGCCGCGGATCACTTCCGCGATCGCGGCCCACTGCACCGCACCGATCATGTCGTACTTCTGGGTCGCCGCCTCGCGCAGCGTCTGCCCTGTCGCTGGCGTCCAATCGCTCAGGAACAGAATGAAAAAGAGCGGCGTACTCGCGATCGCGCCAGCAAAGATGCCGATCACATGTCCCCACGCCTGCTGCCTCGGCTTTGCACCGAGCATGTAGCCGGGCTTGATGTCCATCAGCAGATTGCTCGCGTTGCTCGCCACCTCGGTGGTCATGCCTGCAGTAATGAGGTTGGTTCCGGCGTGCGTTGGACTCGCAGCACCAAAGGTGAACTGCGTGATCTTCGATAGCGCGCCCGTTGGCGTGATGCTCGTCAGCGCGGTGGCATTCGCCGCAATCAAGGTCAGGAGCACGATCAGCGGAATGGACAGAAGCCCAAGCCACGGATTGACGCCGAACCACAGCCAGTTCATGAGCACGGTCACTCCAACCATCACCGGCACGCCCACCAGCGTGATCCACATCGGGAACTCGATGTGGCGCAAGCAATCCTCGTTGCTCCCGCCGCGGCGGAACAGCCCCGTGAACGCGCTGACGATCACCTTCGGCTTCGCGAGCAGTCCAGCCAGGCTCGCCGTCACCATCATGGACACTCCCCACCACAAACTCCATGAGTTCATGATGTGTCGCTGCCCGAAGATTGCCTTCGAGAGGTCGAACGATCCGTCCGCCTGAGCGATTGCTGCGAAGTTCTTCGGCAGAATCTCGCCACTCGCGATCATGAGTGGTGCGATCAGTAGGTAGTTCAGTGCCATGCCGATCATCAGGCTGTTGGTCAGGCGAAGCCCCATCAGTCCGCCTGCACCGAACATGGCGAGTTCGATGCCGATGGTCACACCAAGTTGCTCCACAGTCACGCCCTGCACGCGCGGTACCCAAGCCTGCGCCTTCGCGGCATAGTCGTAGTACCACTTGTCGAGCCGTTCGGTGAGATGCCAGACTGTCTCCTGGCTCTTGGATGTGCCGAGCATCTTGATCTGCACCAGCGACATCCAACCCATAGCGAGCAGCATCTGCACGATCGCTCCGATCGCAGCAGCAGCAGCCAGAGCCTTCGCTTTGAAGACACCGGCGCGGGCGCCCTCGTCGTCGCCCGCCGCATCACCGCGTTCGACGGGAAGATTGTTCACCATGTGATCCGTACCGCCGCGCGGGGCAGAGGGATAGAGCGAATCCATGACAACACCTGCGGCGCGACCTTCAGGGAACGGCTGCTGCTCATCGTTGATGAAACGCCGCTTCATCGGGAACGCCACGAGCACGCCAAGAATGCTCGCGAGGATGTTCCACACCATGATCTGGAACCACGGCATCGCTCGGTTTTCGATGAACATGTAGGCCATCAGTGCGCTGATCAGCGGACCGGTCATGTAGCCCGCGGCGGTCGCGATCGACTGCACCGCGTTGTTTTCAAGGATGGTCAGGTCCTTCACGAATCCTGAGCGCGCCATGGCGCGGAAGATCACGAAGCTGAGGATCACGCTCGTCACACCAACGCCGAGTGTCCAGCCCGTCTTCGCTCCGACATACAGGTTCGTTGCGCTGAGCACGCCGCCAAGCAGGAAGCCTGTGACCGCCGACCGCAGTGTCAGCTGCGGCATATCACCGCGGAACACATTCTTCAGCCACCACCGGTCCTTCTCCTCCCGCGACATGTCGCGAACCTGATCATCGGTCAGATGGGGAAGCGCCATGGGGTCGTTGTCTCCTCACGAGTCGCACCGAGTGCGCGAAGCTGCAGTGCTCCACGTCCTTCGGCTCTATCGGCGCGTGAAAGGTAGCAGACTCCTGATGATCATTTAGGTGGACCACGCGGCGAGCAGCAGCGTGAGGTCCGCGCCATCCACGCGGCCGTCTCCGTTCACATCCACACAGCTCTCACTGCCGAACGCCGACAGCAGAAGCGTGAGATCTGCACCATCTATGCGCCCATTGCCGTCCAGATCCGGTGTACGTCTTGATTGCTGAACAACACCATCGGCCGCAGGTGGATTGCTCCATACTTCACCACACCGGTCACGGTCACCCACGAGATACAGCAGGAGAAACTCGGTCATCTCGCGCCGCGTGATCGCCAGTTGCTGCTCATGCGAGATCGACCCAGAATCACAGAAGGTGATTGCACTATCGACGAATCCGCAGTGAAACCCACCCGTGATGGTGATCGACTGCGCCGCACCTGCGAGATTGGGGTACATGGCGCTCGTTGATGACGGTGGAACGATCAAGTCTTGGCTGCCGACGATGAGTCGCGTCGCACAGTGCACATCCACTGCGGCTTGGATGGACGAAGGAATCGTGTTCGCTGCCGCCAGTCCGATCACTGCACGGATGCGCGGATCGTTCTTTGCGGCCAGGAGCGCGCAGCCACCACCCATCGAATGCCCCGCGACGGCTCTACGCTCGCCATCGATCGCCCCCTGCCAAGGTGATCCTGCCACCGTTGACTGTGCCACAAGCCAATCCATCGAAGCAACAAGATCGAGTGCAAACCCTGAGTGGCTCGGCAGCAATCCCCCCTGCGACTGCGGCAAGATGACGACGATCCCCCACGATGCGAGATGAGCGCCCGTCGACAGATACAGATTCACGGGCGTCACGAAACCATGACCGAACGCGAGCACAGGCAGTGGTCCGCTGCTTGCATCGACTGGCGCATTCACTGCGGTTGATGTGGCGGGATAGTGCACAGTGGCCACGAAGGTGGATCCGTCTGAACGCACCACCGTGACATCACGGCGCGATGGCGTCCTTGGCCCCGCAAGGGAGAGATCGTCTGCGCGAGCCATCCCTGAGGCGAGAACTGCCACAACGGACATGTGGCACAGATTTGCGAGCGAGAATCGCATCTGCCCAGTATTGCCCCGAACAAGTGTCCGAGCAAGTTGCATTGCGGTATTCTCAAGTCTTCTGGGGCTACGCCCCTCGCAGGGCACGATCCATGCCCCAGCAACGCAGCCGCATCATCAACATCTTCGCTGCTTCAGCAGCCGCGATGGTGGTGCGCCTGAGTGGTCTGCTCACTCAAATTGTCACGGCGTGGTATCTCACCCCCAGCGATTTCGGGGTGTATGCCATTGGTCTGTCGATCGCTGCGGTGACATTCATCATGCGAGGCGGCGGGACAGGCGTGTTCCTCCAAACGATGCAGCCAA
>VGXN01000059.1 GCA_016873335.1 Phycisphaerae bacterium
AGCCGGATACAACGTATTGGGGAAGCGAACGCGCATGGCTTGCGGACGAGCGGTACACGGGTCAGCGTGAACTGGAGAATCCTCTTGCGGCCGTGCAGATGGGTCTGATCTATGTGAACCCCGAGGGTCCCAACGGCAAGCCCGATCCACTGCTCGCCGCGCACGACATCCGCGAGACATTCGCGCGCATGGCGATGAACGATGAAGAAACGGTCGCGCTGATTGCGGGTGGCCACACCTTCGGCAAGACGCATGGCGCGGCATCGCCTGCGGCGCACGTGGGTCCGAATCCGGAATCCGCCCCGCTGCACGAGCAAGGGCTCGGTTGGCGAAGCAGTTTTGGAACAGGACACGGCAGCGCCACGATTTCCAGTGGTCTTGAAGGCGCGTGGACGCCGAACCCGACTGCGTGGGACAACGGCTACTTCGACACGCTGCTCGGTCACGAGTGGGAGATCACGAAGAGCCCCGCAGGTGCGTGGCAATGGGTGCCAAAGGGAACGCTGTCGGGACAGACCAGTGTCACCGCGCCTGATGCAGGCAACGCATCGAAGCGGCAGACCGTCATCATGCTGACGACCGATCTGTCGCTGCGCATGGATCCCGCCTACGCGCCCATCTCTCGCCGTTTTCACAAGGATCCGAAGGCGTTTGCGGATGCCTTCGCGCGCGCGTGGTTCAAACTGACGCACCGCGACATGGGACCGCGCTCGCGATACCTCGGCGCACAGGTGCCCTCGGAAGAGTTGATCTGGCAGGATCCGGTGCCGAAAGCCTCGCATCCACTCGTGGGCGAGCAGGAGATCGCAGCGCTGAAGGCGCAGGTCCTTGCATCGGGATTGACCGTGCAGCAACTCGTTGCGACCGCCTGGGCATCGGCGAGTTCGTTCCGCGGCACCGACAAGCGCGGTGGCGCGAATGGTGCGCGCATTCGGCTCGCTCCGCAGCGCACCTGGGTCGCCAACAATCCGCCCGCACTGGACATTGCCCTGCGCGGGCTTGAGGGCGTGCGGGCGGCATTCCACTCCAGTGGTCGCGGGCGCATCTCGCTTGCGGATCTCATTGTGCTCGGCGGGTGCGCGGCGGTCGAGAAGGCCGCGCTCGACGCGGGCGTGAAGATCAGTGTGCTCTTCACGCCAGGGCGCACCGATGCCACGGCTGCGCAGACTGATGCGGATTCTTTCCGCGTGCTTGAACCATCCGCGGACGGCTTCCGCAACTTCCTCTCGCCTGGACTCTCCCGCCGCGCAGAGCATCTGCTGGTGGAGAAGGCTGATCTGCTGACGCTGACCGCGCCCGAGATGACCGTACTCGTGGGCGGTCTTCGTGCGCTCGGCGCGAACTGGGATGGATCCGCCCTTGGCGTGTTGACCGCGACTCCTGGACGGCTGACGAACGATTTCTTCGTTCATCTGCTCGACATGAACACCGTGTGGTCGCCCGCATCGAAGGATGAGGAGACATTCAACGGACGCTGTCGCAAGACAGGGCAATCGAAGTGGACCGCCAGCCGCGTGGATCTCGCGTTCGGTTCGAACTCGCAGCTTCGCGCGCTCTCGGAGGTTTACGCGAGCGATGACGCGAAGCAGAAGTTTGTACGCGACTTCGTATCCGCGTGGCAGAAGGTGATGATGCTGGACCGCTTCGACATGCGCCGCCCGTGACGACGCGGCGGTATCCGCATGATCGACACGCACTGCCACCTGACGTTTCCCGAGTATTCGGGGCGTGTGGACGCAGTGCTTGAGGCGGCTCGCGCTGCTGGCGTTCACGGCGCGGTCACCATTGCAACCACCACGGCGAACGCACTCGAGTGCGTTGCGCTCGCCGCCGCACATGAGGGCGTGTATGCGTCGGCGGGCGTTCACCCGCTGTATTCGGATTCGCCGTGCGACTGGGAGCAGATGCACCGTGCGGCGCTTCACCCCAAGTGCGTGGCGTGGGGAGAACTGGGGCTTGATCGCCACTACGCCAAGCCGCCGTTCGATGTGCAGCGCTCGGTGCTCGATGGACAGTTGTCGCAGGTCCGTCGCTGGAGCGAGGAGGGACTCGCGAAGCCAGTGATCGTGCACTGCCGCGAAGCATTCGCTGATCTCGTGCCGATCCTCGCATCAAGTGGTCTGCCTCGTGAACGCTTCGTGTTCCACTGCTTCACTGGAACGCCCAGCGACGCGCGCATGGTGCTCGACTTCGGCGCGTGGATCTCCTTCACGGGTGTCGTGACCTACCCGAGTGCGCGCGAAGTGCGTGAAGCCGCGAAACTGGTGCCGACCGACCGCATGATGGTCGAGACGGATGCGCCATTCCTCTCGCCACAACCCGTCCGCGGACAGTGGCCGAACGAGCCGCGCCATGTCGTGCACGTTGCGCACGCGCTTGCCGAGCTCCGTGGCGTTGATCCCCATGAGTTGGAGCGCGCGCTCGACACGAACGCCGAGCGCTTCTTTGGTGTCCGCTGGACGCGCTGAACGCCGAAGGCATGGACTAGGATCGCGTGGCATGTTTGGCGGCAACGACGCATCCCGACCTGAGGCGACCATGAGCTTCGGCGATCATCTCGAAGAACTTCGCCGCCGCGTCTTCTTGGCGCTTGTGGTGCCGGTCCCCGTCATGGTGCTGTTGTTCATTTTCGGTGCGAACGTGCGGCAGTTCCTGTGCGAGCCGCTGCTCTGGGCGATGCGCCGCAACGGCATTCCCGCGCAGCTGTCCGTTCTGAGCCCCACCGAAACGATCATGGCCGATCTGAAACTGTCGATCATTCTCGCCATCGTTGTGGCGGTGCCGTGGGTGCTCTGGCAACTGTGGCAGTTTGTCGCACCTGGGCTTCACCGAAGTGAGCGGCGCTATGTGCGCCTGCTGCTGCCGGGCAGTGGCGCCTTGGCGCTGACAGGCGTCGCGCTTCTGTACTGGGTCATGCTGCCACTGATGCTGAACGTGCTCGTTGGTTTCAGCATTCCGCCACAACAGCTGCTGCCTGCAGGGGCGGCGACGGATGCGGTTGCAAGCACCTCGCCCGAGAACCCTGCGCCCATGGCATTCATCAACGGCAACCCCACGGCGCCGCGTGCCGGTCAGATGTGGATCAACACGGCAACGAAGCAACTCTGCATCGCCATGCCCATCGAGGGCGACGCGGCACAGGTGCAGATCGCATCGGTCGCGCTTGAGAATCCGGGCGAACTGGTGCCGTCGTTTCGCCTCAGCGAATATCTGGATTTCGTGCTGCTGTTTGCGGCGGGCTTCGCGCTGGCGTTCCAGTTGCCCATCGTGATGTTGCTGCTCAGTTGGCTCGGCATCGTTCACCCCGACATGTTGCGCCGCCATCGACGCTACGCGCTCTTCGGCGTTGTTGTCATCGCCGCGCTCATTGCGCCCGGTGATCTTCTGTCGCTGGTCATCGTTGCGGTACCGCTCTACCTGCTCTATGAGTTCTCGATCTGGCTGATCGTGGTGGCTCCGCCATCGAAGGTGTCGGGCGGGCGCGTACTGGCGCAGTTCAGTGAACGCCTGCGCGTGGGGCGGACCCGTGAGGGTGATGTCGGCGACGAGTGATGCGGGGGCTTGCGTGATGAGTGTCAACGCATCCGCTTCCGCGTCATGGCGACGCCGCACTTCACGGCGGATGCGCAGTCTGCCGCGCGGTGCGACCCGTGAGGACATTGAGATGATGCGGCGCGCCATCGCCTTGGCGGAGCAAGCCGCGGCGCGAGGCGAGGTGCCCGTGGGCGCCGTCATCTACCGCGAGGGCGTGGTGCTTGGCGAAGCGTCGAACGACCGCGAGGCAACGGGCGATCCGACGGGACACGCAGAAGTGGCGGCGCTGCGTGCGGCATCGATCGCGGTTGGCGGCTGGCGTCTTTCGGGCTGCTCGATCGCCGTCACGCTCGAGCCCTGCCCGATGTGCGCCGGCGCGCTCGTGAATGCGCGCATCGAGCGGCTCGTCTATGGCGCGCGCGATCCCAAGGCGGGCGCGGTCGACACGCTGTATGACCTTTGTCGCGATCCGCGTCTCAACCACCGCATGGAAGTGATCGGCGGCGTGGATCGCGTGCGCTGCGGTCAACTGCTCACCCGCTTCTTCCGCGCACGTCGTCAAGAACGGCGCACCTGAAGGCCATCAGCGACATGAGCGACATGAGCAAAGCGCCACGACCACCGCGGGTCCTCTGCCTCGATCTCGGCGGCGTTGTCGTTCGCATCTGCAGATCGTGGCGAGAGGGTTGCGCCGCGGCAGGCGTCCCGCACCGCGCGGCGGCTGCGGAGAGTGATCCTGCGTTCGTACGTGAACGCGCCCGACTGGTGGACATTTATCAGCGCGGCGCACTGCCACATGCGGACTTTGTTGCTGCGGTTTCCGAAGCCTTCGGCGGAGCACACACGCCAGACGAAATCGACCGCATCCACGGCGCATGGATCCTTGGCGACTACCCGGGCATGCGTGAACTGCTTCAGGAAGTGCAGTCACTGGGCATCCGCCTCGCGTGCCTCAGCAACACGAATCATGTGCACTGGCAGCAGATGCTTGACACCAGTGATGCATTCAACACCATTGAGATTCGCCACGCGTCGCATCTTCTCGGCATGAACAAGCCGCACGCGGACATCTACCGCGCTTTCGAGACGGCGACGGGATTCAAAGCGGCTGACATCCTGTTTGCGGATGACCTGCAGGAGAACATCGATGCTGCACGTGCGCTTGGATGGAACGTGCTGCACATCGATCCTGCACGCAGCCCTTCGGAACAGATCGCTCGCGCGCTTGTTGCATGTGGTGTCCCGGTGCACGTTCCTGCGGTTCCCGAAGCAGCATCGGCACGCAGTGGCGCGATGTCCTCACCGCTCTCGCCACGCACGCTGCTGAACGCGGACGGACCCAATGGTCGCATCAAGGTGCGGCCAGAGGACTTCCTCGTGGATGAGTTGCCGCTCTACGAGCCAAGCGGCGAGGGCGAACATCTGTTCATCTCCGTTCAGAAGCGCGACATGACACACGATGAACTCGTGAAGACTGTGGCGCGGCATTTCGGCGTTCCACCGCGCGATGTCGGCTTCGCCGGACGAAAGGACAAGCATGCGATCACTCGTCAGGTGCTTTCGGTCAATCTGACGGGACCAGAGCCTGCGGCACAATTGACACATGAACGGCTGGAGGTGCTCTGGACCGCACGCCATCGACACAAGCTGCGCCTCGGTCACTCGGCGGGAAATCGCTTCGTGATCAGGGTGCGCGAAGTGGATCCGCTGCAAGTGCCTGTGGTGCACAAACGCCTTCAACACATCGCACGCGTCGGCATGCCCAATGCGTTCGGTCATCAGCGATTCGGCAATCGACAGGATGGCCATCTGCTTGGCGCATGGTGCGTGCTTGAGAAGTGGGATGCACTCGCCGATCACCTGATTGCCTTCGGTGATGGAAGTGTTCCGTTTCCCGCGCACCAGCGCGAGGCACGCGAGGCGTGTGCGCAGGGTCGATTCCAGGACGCCATCCCGCTGTGGGGCGCGGGCGATCACACTGAGCGGCGCGTCACGGCCGCTTTCGCGCGTGGCGCAAAGCCTTCTCGTGCGGTGAAGGATCTGGGTGGCGGACAGCTGCGACTTTGGACGAGCGCGTGGCAGTCGGCCGTATTCAACCGGGTGCTTGGTGCGCGACTCGATGACGGGTCATGGAACGCGCCGCAGGAGGGAGATGTCATGCAGGTCGGCGACACTTCTCGCTGCTTCATGATCGGTGCCGAGGACAACCTTGCTGACATTCGCAGTCGCTGTGCCGCGTTCGAAACCACACCAACGGGACCGCTTCCCGGCACATCTGTGCGCACACCAACGGGTGCGGTGGCAGCCCTCGAATGTTCCGCAATGCAGGATCTTGGTGTCTCAGCGGATCAGATGACGCGTGCCGCACATGCGCCATCGGGCGATCGGCGCGCACTGCGCGTGGCCGTTCGTGCGATGACCGTGGAATCGGGGGTGGACGAGCATGGCGGCTTCATCCTGCTCCGATTTGAACTTCCCGCCGGTTCCTACGCGACCACGCTGCTCACTGAACTGCTCGGTCCTGTCCAAGACTCCGCTCGAGACGCCGACTGATTCGTGGGGCAACGCAGCCGCGGTCCGCGTCACGACTTTTCTTCATCTTCGTCGGACGCACCCTCATCCTCCCACCAGTTGCCTTCCGGATCATCCTCGTCTCCCGCGTCAGTCTCCGAATCATCATCATCCGACTCCGAGTCCTCATCGACCGCAAAGGGCAGCGATGGCTGCGCGGCTTGCACGGATGCAGCAGCGAGCACATGCTCGGCGACAAAGATGGGCGCATCGATGGCCACACCGACGGCGATCGCGTCCGAGGGACGCGAATCGAGGGTGAACTCATCGGTGCCGCGCCTGAGAACGACATTCGCAAAGAATGTGTTGTCACGGAGATCGCAGATCTCCACGCGGGCGACCGTCGCGCCAAGTACTCGGATCACGTTGGCAAGCAAGTCGTGCGTCTGCGGTCGCTCCGCTTCGGTACCGCTGCGGCGCCGTTCGATTGCGCACGCCTCCACCATGCCAATCACGATTGGAAAGGAGCGCTTGCCACCGATCTCCGTCAGCTCGATGATCTGCAAGTCGGTCATCTCGCGGATGTAGATCCGCGTGAGTTCGACAGGAACGAGTGTGACGTTGCCCTTCATGGCAACGAGAATGTTAGGAGCCTGACCAGGCTGAGAGGAGCGCGGTCAAGTCAGTGCCATCCACGACACAGTCGGCGTTGATATCCGCGACGCAGCTGCAGCCGGTGCAACTGCCCCACTGCGACAGCAGGATTGTGAGATCCATGCCACCCACCACCGCATCACCATCGAGATCAGCTGGGCCTGGGTTCAGCGCGGCGGCAGCTGCCACACTCGCGGCTGCGTTCACGACTCCTGCGCCGGTCATCTCGTCGAAGCCAGCTGCTCCGATGTCGCGTGCATGCTGCATGAGAACGGTGCGGATCAGCGTGCGGTTCATGCGCGGGTAGACCGCACGCATCAGCGCGACGGTGCCCGTCACATGCGGACATGACATGCTCGTTCCCGTTCGAGTGCCGTAACCGTTGTTCACGGCCAACGAGTAGATGGATTCGCCGGGCGCGGTGACATCCACCTCGGGACCGTAGTTCGAGAGGCTGTAACGCTGGTCGAAGCGGTTCGATCCTGCAACGGCGATCGTCTCCGAGAAGCGCGCTGGGAACGCGACTGCCGCATTGCTGTTGCCCGTCGCCGCGAACATCGGCACATCGCGCGCTGCCGCGTACTGCACCGCCGTGAGCAAGTACTGCGACCCGACCGTGTACTGCAGGCTCATGTTCACAAGATCAGCTCCCTGATCGACTGCCCACACGAGTCCGTCTGCCACATACGACTCCAATCCCGAGCAAGGGTTGACGATCACCACCGGCAGGATCTTCGCGTTCCAACAGAGACCCGCGATACCAGTCTGGTTGTTGCCCGCAGCCGCGATGATCCCGCTGACATGCGTGCCGTGCCCCCCACACACGTCACTCGTGTCGCTGCTGTTGAGCGGAACATTACGCCCCGGCAGGATGCGGCCCGCCAGCTCCGTGTGCGGAAAAAGGCCGCTATCAAGCACGCCGATGACGATGTCTGGGTTGCCCGACACGATGTCCCACGCTCCGGTCGCCCGAATGTCAGCACCGACGGTGCCGCCGTTTTGTCCCGTGTTCAGAAGCGCATACTGCACATTGAAACTTGAGTCGTTGGGAACGTCGGCAAGACCGCCGACCCCGTCCACTTCGGAGACCTCGAAGCCGTTCCACGAAGCCTTCAGAAGATCCGCCACGGCCAGCGCGTTCGATCCCTCTGGAATGTCGATGCGCCACCAACGGTCAAGTCCAACGGCCACGGCGGTGTCCGCGTGCAGAGGTGTGAACGGCAGCGGCCGAACGATGTTGCTGACGCCAACGCCGCGCATGATGCGCGAGAGCGCATCGAGTTCCGCGGCACCCTGTCCTGCCGCAGCGCCCATTTGGTTCGCCCTGTCGTTCGGCTGCACCGACCGCGCGAAGGTCCAGTCGCCGCCCGCATCCTGACGCGCCTCATATCCGGCCTGCACTCGAACCAACACGTGGGTCGTTGCGAAGAGCGCATCGTCCTTCCCCTGTGCATACAGCGGGAGTGCAACCGCGCCAAGGAAAGCGATAGCCAACACGACCGAAGCGGCGCGACCGAGTCGGACGCGTTCTGCGGAGTGTTCAGAGGTTGCGTGCAGTGGCGAGTCGACTTCTGGCATGGATCTCCATCAAGGTCCGTAAAGGCTAGGCAGGTTGGCGTTCCAACCACCGACAAGTACATTGTCCGACTGCCAAGTATTCGATCAGGAACCCAATATGCCAAATCATTTTTACACTTTCACCTCAGAATCCGTGTCCATGGGGCATCCGGACAAGGTTTCGGACCAGATTTCCGATGCCGTTTTGGATGCCATGCTCACGGTTGACCCCCAAGCGCGGGTCGCCTGCGAGACCCTGGTCACGACCGGCTTGGCGGTCGTCGCTGGCGAAGTCACCTGCGCCGGGGAGGTCGACGTTGCGAAGGTCGCGCGCGAGACCATCGTGCGGATCGGATACGACGCGGCGGAGAAGGGATTCGATGGTCGTTCCTGTGGCGTGCTTGTGACCCTTGGGCGACAGTCGCCCGACATTGCTCGCGGCGTCAACACAAAGACCGCCAGCAAGAAGAAGAAGGCGCAGGGCGCCGGCGACC
>VGXN01000060.1 GCA_016873335.1 Phycisphaerae bacterium
AACGTCCTCGGCGCGATTCGAACGCGCAACCTTTGCCTTCGGAGGGCAACGCTCTATCCAATTGAGCTACGAGGACCCTGTTTTTTTGATTCTACCGCAGTCGCCTACGCTTCGCCGCCTTGAAACAGCCAGTCCCAACCCGCGTCACCGTCACGCCCTCGGCTCCGTGCAGCGCGGACGCCCACCGCAGCACCTTCCGCGCCATGCTGTGGCTGACGATCCTGAACTCCTTCGCCACAGGCATTCTCTGGAACGGCCTCGGCTTCATCACAGACTCGGTCTACCGCTTTACGGAGACAGAAACCTATTCACTGTTCATCGCCACCGGCGCCGCGTACACGGTGACCGCGTTCCTCACTGGGAGCGTGCTCCGCCGATTCGCATCTCGGCTGAACGCTCGCCGTGCCATGCAGTGGATCTTCATCGTTCAGGGCGCTGTCGCGCCGCTCGTGTATGTGGGCTCCTCGAGCACGGGGCTGCTTGCGGTGGCACTGACGACAAGCATGACCGGAGCTGCACTTTGGCCCATCGTGGAGTCGTACATCGCCGCCGGCAGATCCGCGCGCGAAGTACGCCGAACACTCGGTATCTGGTGCATCGCATGGATGGCATCGGTTACTGGTGTGCTCCTGCTGATGGCACCGCTGCAGGGCGGCACGGGCTTGTTCGATCCGCGGCTCAGTGTGCTCTCCATTTTGCCGCTGAGCGCCATTTCGCTCTGGATCATCCGCAAGGTGCCCGATCATCCCGAGCATCATCACACCGAACCCGAAGCGCACGACCCGCGCGACCGCGCGCTGCTCGCCTCCGCACGCGCTCTGTTGCCCGCGTCCTATCTGCTTGTGGGCGCACTCAGTCCGCTGATGCCGTATCTCCTCGGACGCATGGACGTCGGTGTCCACAGCCAGACTCCGCTCACTGCGACATGGCTTGGGATTCGGACGTTGACTGCAGCATCGCTCGGTGTCCTCGCGTTCTGGCATGGACGTTGGGGAACGCTGCTGCTCGGCGCCGTACTCCTTGCAGGCGGCTTCGCACTTGTTGTGGGCGTGCCATCGCTTTTCGCCATCACCACCGGGCTGGCTCTCTTTGGCATTGGGCACGGCATCATCTACTACGCGGCGATCTACTACGCGCTCCGCGTGGGCAACGCCGAAGTCGATGCGGGCGGCGTTCACGAAGCACTGATCGGCCTGGGCTATGTGCTCGGTCCGCTCGCCGGTCTTGGCGGGCACTTGCTTGGTGGCGGTGGCTGGACAGTGCTGCTGCTCTGGTCTGTTCTCGGCGTGTTCGCGGTCCCTGCAGTGCTGCCGTGGTGGCGTGAGCGGCGGTCGAAGAGCCGCGCCTCAGCCGCGAGTCGTTGACTTCGCGCCGCTGACCTTCTGCAGTGCGGCCAGCGCATAGTCGCGTGCGGTCGGATGATCGACAATCGGCCGTGGGTAGGTTTCACCGAGCGCGACACCACTTGATGCGAGAACCATGGGCGGCGCTTCCCAGGGCTGATGGATGAACTCGCTGGGCACTTTGGCAAGTTCCGGCACCCACGTGCGCACGAAGTCTCCACTGGGATCGAACTTCTCGCCCTGCAGGATCGGATTGAAGATTCGAAAGTATGGCGCCGCATCCGCACCGCATCCCGCGCTCCACTGCCATCCGAGCGTGTTGCTTGCGAGATCCGCATCGCAAAGCGTGTCCCAAAACCACCGTGCGCCTTCCTGCCACGACTGCAGCAGATGCTTCACCAGAAAGCTCGCGACAATCATGCGAACCCGGTTGTGCATCCAACCCGTCGCCCACAGTTGCCGCATGCCCGCATCGACAATGGGGTAGCCCGTGTGCCCTCGTTGCCACGCATGCAGGTGAACGCACGATGGCTGCCAAGGGAACTTCGCAAACTCCGGGCGCAGCGGCTGGGATGCGGTGGCAGGAAAGTTCAGCAGCACATGAGCCGCGAACTCCCGCCAGAGAATCTCCGCGAGGAACTTCGAGGCGCCATGCGACTTGCCCGCGTCACTTCGTGACACATCGCTCCAGACGCGGCGCGGCGACAGTTCGCCCCAGTGCATATGCGGACTGAGGCTCGACGAACCATCCTGTGCGGGGAAGTCGCGCGCCTCGTCATAGTCGCGCACGGGACCTGCGATGAACGCAGCCAGCCGCTTCTGCGCGCCGCGTTCGCCAGGCGTCCACCATGTACGCATGGTGCCAGCCCAGTCGATAGTCGGCAGCAAACCGAGCGCGTCCAGTGGTGAACCAACGGGACTCTTCGCAACCGCGCGCACGGTGCGCGGCGCTGGAAGCGGATCCCCGATCACGATCCTTTCGCGCAGCGACTTCGCGAATGGTGTGTACACCTTGTAGGGAACGCCAGTGCCAGTGCGCAGCGCATGAGGATCGTGCAGCAGTGCTCCCGAATGCGCGGCGAACGAAACGCCCACCGCCGCCAAGGCAGATCTCACGCGCTCTTCCTGCTCAGTGCCAGCGGGCTCAAAGCGCAGCGAGCAGTGGACGCTGCCCGCGCCCACCTCCTGCGCGAGCGCCACGAGCACATCCGGCGCTGCCCCACGCCGCAGCAGCAGCGGCGCGCCGAGTTCCAAGAGTCGCGCCTGAAGCGCAGCGAGCGAGTGGTGAAGCCACCAACGCCCTGCACCACCCGCGACCCACTCTCCCTCCGCAGCATCATCGAGGATGAACACGGGCTGTACCGCGCGCCCGTTCGCAGCCGCCGCACAAAGCGCGGGGTGGTCGTCGACACGAAGATCCTGCCTGAACCAGAGGATGGCTGGCTTGTCACTCGATGTCACCGCATCCTCCCGAGTTCAAAGCGAAGCGCCGACTCGAGATCAGAAAAGAGAAACGGATATCCACTCGCCGTGAGTGCCGCCGGTTTCACCCAGGAGCCACCGAGCAGCAGTTCCTCGCCCATCGTGCCCAAGAGAAGCCGAACGATCGGCGCAGGCAGCGGCGCGATGCACGGCCTCCGAACAACGCGCGCAAGTGTGCGGGCGAACTCAATCTGGGAAAGCGGCGATGGCGCGACAGCGTTCACGGGTCCGTGCAGTGAAGGCGTTTCGATGCTCCAGTGCACCGCGCGCAGAAGGTCGTCGATGTGAATCCATGACATCCCCTGCTCACCGCTTCCGACGCGTCCGCCCGCGCCCATCCGAAAGGGCAGGAGCAACTTGCCAAGCACGCCTGCGCGCGCTTGCAGCACGATGCCAATGCGAAGGTTGACCGTCCGAATGCCTCGCTTGGTTGCCGCAGACGATGCACCCTCCCACGCCGCCGTGACATCTGCCAAAAATCCATCACCGCGCGGAGCGGACTCGTCCACGGCAGGACCTGAGCGGTTGCCGTACCAACCGATCGCGGAGGCACAGATGAGTGCCTTCGGTGGCGTTGGCAGTGCAGCGATCGTCTCGCAGAGTGAGCGTGTGCCATCCACACGGCTCGATCGAATGCGCTCCTGGCGCTGCGCGGTCCATCGCCCTGCGGCAATGTTCTCCCCTGCGAGATGAACGACTGCGTCGATCCCAGAAAGCGGATCCGCGTCCCACGCGCCCGCTGGGTTCCAACGCACCTCATCGCTGCCGGTGGGCGTCCCGCGCACAAGCCGAATGACGCGGTGCCCTGCGGTCGTGAGAAACGCGCTCAGCGCGCTGCCCACGGCACCGCTCGCACCCGTGACGGCAACGACACGCCGAGGACCATTCGCGAAGCGAGCGTGCCATGCCAGATCGTGTTGGGTCCGCTGATGGCGGAACGCGAACATGCGGCGAAGCGGTGCCGTCCAGATGCCGCGCGGCGTGATGGCACCAAGCGAGGCCGGCGGCGAGAAATCCACCGTATCGCGCAGCGTGCTCGAATCCGAAGACACGGCGACGAAGTCGTGCCGATGCACCCAGTGGGCAAAGGGACCGCGCAGCGATCGGTCTGTGAATCCTGCCGAACGGTTCACGGCCTCGTGGCGCGCCGTCCACCGCAGACCAAGCGGCGCACCGAGCTGCAGTTCCGTGATCGATCCATCGGCGAGCGGTTCGTTGTGAATCACACGCACGGGCTGCCACGGCGGGATGAGCCGGCGGATTGCCCCTGGCGCAAAATGCCATGCTGCCAACGCCTCACGCGCCACTGGTACCGGGCACTCCTCTTGGTAGCGAATGATCTTCAGCGTGGGCTCCGTTCTTGCGCGGCGAAGTCTAGGCACCACCCCCGATGGCCCCCTGCGCGGCACGCCGTCCGCTTCTATCCTCCGCGCCCATGCAGGGGCTTCCCGATCCCGAGTCGTGCTTCGCTGAGCGGCTGAGTCAGGCACAGCGCGGCATCTCGCAACTTGCTGCGCTCAAGAGCGATGTGATCCGCTGCGCACAGCTCGTTCAGCGGACCCTTCGCGATGGTCGGTCCGTGTTCACCTGCGGGAACGGCGGCAGTGCCGCGGAGGCGCTTCACTTCGCTGAAGAACTGTCCGGCCGCTACCGATCGAACCGTCCAGCACTCGCAGCGATCAGCTTGAGTGCCGACCCGACCGCACTCACATGCATCGCCAACGACTTTGGCTTTGAACACGTGTTCAGCCGCCAGCTTGAGGCGCTCGGGCGAAGCGGCGACGCGCTCGTGGTGCTGTCGACTTCTGGCAACAGTCCGAACATCCTGCGCGCACTCGATGTCGCGCGGGCACGCGGGCTTCGTACGGTGGGACTCCTCGGAAGCGATGGCGGAAAGGCAGCGGCACTCTGCGATGTTCCACTCGTGGTCCGCGGCGTCGACGGGGCTGCGGTGCAAGAGGTGCACCAGATGATCATCCATGTCATCTGCGAAACCCTCGAACCTGCCGGCTCCTGACCGAGCACCTGTGTGATGCGGAGCGAACAGCTGTTGGACAGTTTCCCCAGACCTAGGATGAACCCATGCGCGGACCTCGCCTCCACTTCCTGATCTGCCGACTCATCGTGCCTCTCTGGCTGCTTGCAGGTGCGAGCTACAAGTTGTGGGAGCGGAACCCGAAACTTCTGCCGCCACCTGTTCTCAACAGCGTGCTTGCGCTCGATCCGTTCATCTGGCTCGATGGCGCCGCGTGGATGGACTCCGCGCTGCGGCTGATCGTGAGCACAGAGTTCATTCTGGTCGGCGTGATGCTGGCGATGCCGCGATTGGCACGCCCCGTCGCGATTGCCGTTCTCGCGCTCTTCTGCACGATCCTCCTCGCCGTGATCGTCCCCGAGTTCCAGAAGGGTGGTCTCGCACAGGCTTGGAAGGGTTCATGCGGCTGCTTTGGCGCAAGCGGACCGAATCCAGTCATCATGCTGGGCATCGATGCAGGACTGCTTGTGTTGGCGCTGCTCGCGCGACCACGTCCTGCGACCGTCGCGTTGCCGCGACTCTTCGGTCTTGGCAGTGCTGGCATCTTGACGCTGCTTGCCGTGAGCGTCGTTTCGTTCGTCCCCGATCGCACAGCCATCGTGATCGAGGATGCACCCGCTGCCGAGGGCTCGAAGGCAGCGGATGCACTGCCCTCATCCACCGCGGTCGATCGAGCCGCAATGTCCACGCCGACTTCCGCCAAGGCGTGGCCCGCGCGTCCTGCCACGGCACAGCCCTACTACATCCCCGACTTCAACAACTGGAAGGGAACGCGCCTCGATTCACAGGAGATCGCACTCCTCACCTCACCCGCGCCGCCCGATGGCATCAACTCGGGCACGTGGATCGTCATGCTCTACCGCGAGGACTGCGATCACTGCCACGAGATCCTTTTGAACCATTTCGCCGGCGATCTTCCGATTCCAGTGTTGGCCATTGCGATCCCCGACACCGATCCCTCGGCAGCGCTCGAAATGCCCTGCGGACAGTGTCAACTGCGAAAGCTCGTGAAGGGACCAGACTATGTTCTGACAACCCCCGTGCTGCTGCGCCTGCAGGACGGTGTGATCAGTGAAGTGGTGACAGACCATGCAGACACCGACGGCATCAACCGCATCACAGCCCGCTGAACTCCCCCGCGCGGGTGGCCTGCTTCGCATGGGCGCGATCCTGCTGTTTGCGTTCACCGCAGGGCTTTGGATTGCAGGTGGTGCCACGCGGCTTCCCTCGTGGCTCGATACTGCGGGGCAGCGCCTCGGACTGGACGAGATCCGAACGACGCAGATGGTGATTGGCTTTCTTGTGGCGAGTGCCGCCACCCTTGCCTTCGCAGGCGTTCGCGCGCGAGCGGGGCTCGCCATTGCCCGCGCCCTCTTGGTCGCCTTCGCGTTCGCAGCGGTCGCAACGATCGCTTCCGAGTTCGCACGTCCCGCAGGCGGATCGCTGCTCACCGCACTTGCATGGCCCGTTGCAGCCGCAGCGGCTGCGCTTGTGCTCCACCGAATGGCAGATCGCGTCGGCAAAGGCACCGCAGTGCCCTTCCGCTCGCCCGGCCTGATGCTGGTGGCGCTGATTGCCCTCTGGACAGCAAGTCTGGCAGTGGCAAGCCGCATGCCGGTGGAAGCGTCTGGTCGACCCCCCGTGAAGGGCGCGCCGAGCGGCGACTCCATCGTCCTCGATCCTGTGTCTTGGCAAGGGCGAACACTGCCGGACACGCCGCTCTCGCGCATCTTGCCTCTGCTGACGCCGCTCACGCTCGAGGGCGACTCTGTCATCGTTCTCTACAACCCTTCGTGCGGGCACTGCCGCGAGCTCTTTGAGAAGCACTTCGCCGCAGCCGATCCACGTTGGCGAGTGATTGCGGTTGAAGTCCCGCCGCCGCCCGGCGTCCTCGTTGCACAAGGTGATGGACTCGGACCCGTGCCTTGCGAGGGCTGCGAGCGGCTGGAGTTGCCGGCGGGCAAGACCTATCTGCTGAAGCCTCCGACCATCGCCGTGATCCGCAATGGGCGCGTCATCTGCGCGACGGACAACGATCACGACACCTGCCTCGCGCAACTGGCATCGGACAAACCCGCGGTTGCGCCACCGCAGTAGCCGCCGACCGCCCGCCGGGCTACCGCGCGTCGGCAGAAGCACATTCAATCACAAGGTCACGGGAACGCACCTCAATGTGCGCGGTGCCATCGATGAATGTGCGGGTTCGCGTTTCGCGGTCGCACGCAGCGCGCGCCAGTGCACGCAGAGTGCGGGGTGCAATGCCTGACTCACGGAGCAGTGGATGGAAGGCCAAAATCGCCGCGGCACGCACCGCGCCCACCTCGCGCAGGGCGCTCCGCGCGATGTGCGCGGAAGACCACGGCACACGCAGCGCGATCTGCGACAGCGCCCAGGCACCGTCGCGGGCGATGCCAGCGGCATCTCCCGCGTGCTGCGCAATGCGCGGCCAGCGTTCTCGCAGGAGTGGCGTGATCTGCGTCCTCAGCCAACCGCGCGCCGACTGGGTGCTCCTGTTGGACTGGTCCTCCCGCCACGAGACGGCACAGAGTCGGCAAAGCGACTCGAGTTGCCGACGCGTGCAGCCAAGCGCAGGACGGACGAATCGAACAGCCGATTGTGGCGATGCGCTACGCGACCAGGGGATGAGCGCGAGACCTCGGTGCGCAGTCCCGCGCCCGAGCCGCATCAGGAGCGTCTCAAGAACGTCATCGGCGTGGTGCGCGAAGAGCACCGCATCTGCACCCGCCTGGACCGCACATGTCTCGAGCGCAGCAAGTCGAAGCTTCCTCGCGCTCGCGGCGATGCCGCTCCGTCCCTTCGTGGGATGCACATGGACAACCTGAAGCGGAACACCAAGTTGCGCACAGAGACGCGCACAGTGATCGGCATCAGCATCGGCTTCCGCACCGCGCAGATGGTGATGCACATGCACCGCGCCCGCAAGAGTTGGGGCGTTTCTTCCGCCACTCCACGCCCATGCGAACAGCAAGAGCGCCGTGGAGTCCACTCCCCCGCTGAGGGCGACCAGCACGCGATCTCCCCCGCCGATCCCACAGCGCTCGTGCAGCGCTGCGCGTGCGCGCACGCACGCGCGTGCGCGCCGCACAAGGCACCGCAGTCTGCGATCGGTGGCGTTCACCACCTCATGCTACGGCGCTTCGCACTCGGTTCTGCGGACGATGAACTCGTGCAACAGGCTGTGTGCGATGTGCTGCGGCAGGCGTTGACGCTGTTCCGAAGACTGCCGTTTGCACCGCAGCGATGACCTCAGCAGGATCGTGCGCGGTGGCCGTCGCGCCGATTTCGTCGGCCAGACCCTCGGCGCGGGCAAACACGCCTGCACCACAGATCACTGGCATGCTCTGGTCGCGGTGCACTTCCCGCAAACTGTCGATGAGTTGGCGGATCCGTGGTGCATCGCTCGCGGCTGCGGCAAAGACAACCACCGCATCTGGCTTGCGCTGCGCAATCTCCTGCATGATTTCATCCTTTGCAACCCCGCCAGCGGCGAACAGCACCTCGTACCCGGAAGCCTCAAGCAAGTCGGCGCAGAGTTGACCTGCCGTGTCCTCCGACTCTTCAGGTCCGCACACACAGAGCACCCGTCGACCGTTGCGCTGGGACTGGCTGTAGCGAGCCTGCGCCTGATCCACAAGCATGCGAAGGATCCGCGTCGCGTATCGGTAGGCAAGCGCCGTGAGTTGATCCTGCCGCCACATTCGGAAGATCACCTGCATCGATGGCCAGTACAGGCGCTGTGCAATCTCGCTCGCGGAGAGACCCGCCACTTCGAGTTGACTGTGCAA
>VGXN01000061.1 GCA_016873335.1 Phycisphaerae bacterium
GCTTCGTAAACCTTCGTATCGCTCGTATCGAGAGTTGCCGTACTGGTGTCGTAGACACCATGCTCGTCCAGCAATGCACCCGATGCACTGAAGAACTTCACATTCAGCCATGCGCGGCGACCCTCTGGATACCCGGTCGGCAGCTTATGACCGCTCTGATTGATGATCCGAACCTTCAGCGATGAACCCTGCTGCGTCAGCGCCATGTCCGATGCATCGCGCAGCATCTGCACATTGCGCGCCACCGAGGCATCGACTCGTTCAGGCGTCAGTCCGTAGTACTCAGCATCATCGCCGAGTTGTGTCGCCACCGCGCGGATGACCCAGGTGTTCGCACCGGAGAATGAGTGTTGTGGCACATTGGGACGCTCGAATTCGCCCACGACCTCGTTGTCGCCATCGTCATAGAACACGCAGCCGCCGCCTGATTGATCCGGCATGTGGCAGTCCTGGCAGGACTTCATCACACCCGTCGGATGATTTCCACCAAAGCGTCGATCCGCAAAGAACACGCCATCGGTCGCGAAGGTGCTGTTGAGCCACTCCGAGTAGGTGCGCTGTTCGGGGAACATGTCATTCTTGTTCATCGTCGGGTGCTGTTGCCCGAGCGCGTTCAGCACCAGTTCACCGTTGGGACCAGGGCTGTACACCGGATTGCTCACATCATGGCATGTGCCGCACTGCGAGCTGCTGCGATGGAACGGCGAGAAGACCAACTCATTCCCGCCATGGAAGTTTTGTGGGACATCGTCGAACGGTCCACGCCGAACATCCGCGGGATCGACCACGAAAGTGGCGTTGCCATGGTCGACGCTCGGCAGAAGGTTCGCGGCGATCAGCGGCGCGAGCACTTCCGGATCAGGCGTGAGATCGACATTCTCTGGGTAGCCCTGTGCGTCTCCTTGCAGCGATGGATTCGGGTCAACGGTTCGGTGACAGAAGTGGCAGTTGATGCCATCAAAGTCATCGGGCTCAAAGAGCGACAAATCGCCCGTGGAACTTCGACCGTTGAGCCATGCTCCTGGCGCGTGACAGCGGATGCAGAACTCGCCCGACAGATGCGCATCCTGATTGGAGACTGCCAGCGCTGCCTTCCACACCGGATCGCGCGCCGCCTGCGCCTTCATGCTCGTAACCCACGCGTCGAAAGGGGCGTGCGTGTTGCTGTAATTCCCGTGGCAGTATGAACAGCTATTGGATGGCTGGATGAGTTCGAATCCTGAACCATCAAGCGTCGGCTGCGTACCGCGCTGGAAAAAGTCCGCGCTGCTTGTGGGTATCTGAACTTGGTCGCCGACTCCGGCGGTGAGCTTCGCGGACAAGACCATCGCCGCGGTGGTCGCTGCGGCGACAGAAAGCGCGATCTTCAGACTGCGTGTCTTCATGCAGGCGTTGCTCCAGTCCACACCTTGTACGGACCAATGCAAGGTGCGCTTCAGCCCAAGAATGTCAATTACATAACAACATTTTCAAAATTTGTGCAATGATTATTGGTCACTTGGTGCCAAATCGGTGCCGATTGGGCTCGGACGGCCCTTTGGCTGCCTTCGTACCGCGTCAGCAGGCGATTCGACCTTGGGAGCACTCGCACCGCCAGCGCCAGATTCGTTTGCTGCAGTGGCCACCTTCATTTGGTCAGCCACCTTCGCCGTCAGCGTTCGCTCGAACGCATCATCGCGCCCCATCGGTGTCCACCGTGGATTGTCGCGGATCGAATCATCCTGCGCATCAGCGGGCTTCTGATTCATGCGGTTCGTCCACGTCGAGGCGAACGCACCCGTGTAGGGGTCGGGCTTTGCGCCCTCAATGAAGGATCGATCGATGTAAACCCACACCACCATATCGATGGGACCTGTTGCAGTCTGGACATCGAAACGATCATCCGAGCGTGTGCTGCCAGGGATCGCGGGTCCCGTCAGCGTTGCATCCGCGCGAACCGACTCCATTGGCACGCTCTCAGGCGTGAACTCCACGCGAACGCGCCTGCGCCGGCTCATCAGCGTGTTTCCAGCCGCATCGACGGGGCCGCTGTTGTCGATCCGCCATGGTTCGAGCGCGCCGCCTGCATGGCGTGGCTCACTCTCAATGATCCCATTCGACCTGTCCACCAAAGCGATCTTGAACCCCATGGATCGGATTGCACTCGACGCGGCATCGAAAGCGCTCTGGTACTGCGTGGGCTCCACCGTCAGCTTTTCAGGACCTTTGCTGCTGAGTGCGCCCATGCATCCGCCGAGCAGCACGGTCGGCAGCAGGATGAGCGGCAGGCGGCGCATGCGCGGATCGTACTTCGCGCGGATCACTGCGGACGCGCCGCGATCTCGATGCGCGGATCGATCCAGGCATACAGGATGTCGACAAGCAGATTCAGCAGAACGAGCAGCGCGGCGTACACAAGCACCACACCCATCACGAGCGTGATGTCCTTGCCGAGTACGCCATCCACGAAGTGCCGACCAAGCCCCGGCACAGCAAAAACCTTTTCCACCACGAACGACCCCGTCATCGCGATGGCAGTCGCAGGTCCGAGGTACGACAGCACGGGAAGGAACGCGTTCTTCAGCGCGTGCCGCACCGCAGCTTCGCGGCGCGACAGACCCTTCGCCATCGCGGTCCGCACATAATGCGTCTGCATCTGATCGGCGAGTCCGAAGCGCAGCAGCCGCGCGATGTACGCGGCGAATGGCAGCGACAGCGTCAACATCGGCAGCAGCGCATGCGCTGGCGTTCCCCAACCGCCAACGGGAACAAGGCGGAGTTTCGCGGCGAGCAGCACCAACAGCAGCGAACCAGTCACAAACGACGGAACGCTGATGCCCACGAGTGCGAGCGCCTGCGTCGCGCCATCGCTCCAACTGCCCGGGCGAAGTCCGCCGATCACGCCCGCGATCGATCCCACGATCAGAGCGATCGCGATCGCGCCGAGACCGATCGTGGCGGACACGGGAAGTCCGGCGGCAATGATCTCATTCACGCTCCAGTCCGGGTGGCGCATGCTCGGACCGAGGTCGAACGGAACGGGATGCGCACCCGCAATCCATGCGATGCCCGACGCGCGCGCCGCGTACTGCGCAAGAAACGCGCCCGGCTGATCGAGTTGGTATTGGCGGCGCATCGCCTCGGCAACTTCCGCCGAAGGGCGCCGACCTTCGTTCTCCATCGGATTGCCAGGGATGATCCACAGCAGCGCGAAGGTGATCGTGAGGATCAGCCCCAGCACCAGCGGCAACTGCAGCAGCCGACGGGTGATGAGCACACTCATGCCACTCATTGCGCTCATGGTGTCGCGCCCTCGCCACTGCCCCCGCTCATGTGCAGCCGCTGCAGGCGCTGGTCCAGCCGCGGCGTGCGAACGATGCCGCGCAGCCGATCGGGGTCATACATGTAGAGCGTCACATAGCGGCAGAGCGGCAGGATCGGCATCTGCTCTTCCATGATCAGTCGCTCGGCGTCACTCAGGAGACGCATCCGCTGCGCCGCGTCTGTTGCGCGTTCGGCATCGGCAAGCAGCGCGTCGAAGCGCGCATCGGAGAATCCGCGGTCGTTGTTCCCGTTGCCCGTGCGCGAAAGGTCAAGGAATGTGGTCGGGTCGAGGTAATCGCCGTACCAACCGCCGCGCGCGATCATGAAGTTGCCCGCTCGCAGATCTTCCTTCGCGAACTTGCCGTCCTTGCTGCGCACCTCGCACTGCACACCGAGCCCATCACGCCACATCGCTGCGAGCGCCGATGCGATGCCGCGTACGCGCGGATTGCCCGTCATGAAGAGCATTTCGACCGGCGGGAACGCCTCGCCCTCCGCGTTCTCGACAAGTCCATCGGCGTTGCGGTCCTTCCAGCCCGCGGCGGCCAGTTCTGCGCGCGCCGCCGCGAGATCGAATGGAAGCCCAGCAGGGGACTCGTACCCCGCAATCGATCCTGGCGGGACAAGCGTGGTGGCAATCGGCTCGTGCAGCCGCGTGACCGACTGCACAAGCGCCTGCTTGTCCACCGCGAGCGCGAAGGCGCGGCGCACGCGTGCGTCGGCGAACGGATTGAACCGCCCATCGGGCATGGTCGGACGGCAGTTGAAGCTCCAGAAGTCCGTCCCGAACGCAGGAAGCACATGGACATCATTTCGCCCTGCGTTCACCAGCTCGGCGCGAAACTCGGCGGTGAGATCGCTCACCCAGTCGATGCTGCCCGACTCGTAGGCGAGTACCGCGGTCGATGCGTCCTCGATCGGCACGATCTCCACCGAGCGTGCCTGCGCGGGATGAGCACCGCGGTACATCGGATTCGGCTCAAGCAACATGGAACGTTTGTACTTCCAGTCCGCGAGCCGCATCGCACCGTTGCATACGAGAACGCCAGGCTTCGTCCACCCCGGTTCGGTGCGCAGCATCGCCGTCTGCGGATCGATGCGACTGAAACGCTCCAGCGTCGGTCGATGCACAGGCGAGAGCGTTTGGAATCCGCAAACATCCAGCCAGTAAGGAACCGGCTGCTCCAAGCGGACCACCAGCGTGTGTGCGTCGGTCGCCTCAATGCCGACCGTCGAGTCGAAGCGCGCGATCGTCTCATGCCACAAACTCTGCGCAGCCTCCGCAGAGTGTCGTTCACTCTTCGCGTACGCCTCCAATTGCTCGGCGCGCCAGGCAAAGAAGGCGCGTGCGCCCGATACAGGGAAGAGCAGCTCCGAATAGTCCGCCGCGAGGTCCGGCAGCAGCAGGCGCCGCCACGCCTCCTTGAAATCTTCCGCAGTGAGCGGATCGCCATTGCTCCACCGCGCATCGGGTCGCAGATGAAATGTGTAGGTGCGACCATCCGATGAGATGGTCCACGACTCCGCAACGCCCTCCACCACATCGTCCGTGTCGGGATCGCTCCAGCAAAGGCCCTCAAACAGCGCGCGCGCCACGCGCAGGTCCTGCATGTAGGTCATCCGCTGCGGATCGAGCGTGAACACATCCGCACTCGCGACCCGCACATCAGCACGGTGCGCACCACCGTTCCATTCCCACACGAACAGCACGACGAGAACGAGCGCGCCAACGATCCATGCGGTCCATCGCATCGCCAATCAGGCTACGCGCCCGAGGCGATGCGATCACACACGGCGATCACTTCGCGGGCGGCTTCGGCTGCGTCTTGCCCGCGGGCTTGGTGCCACCGAAACTGCGCAGCATCAGGTCCGCAGTTTTCGCAGCCTGCGCGAAGACGGTCGTATCAGTTGCACCTGCCGGTGGCTTTTCGGCAAGGAGTTTGACTTCCTTCAGCGTCGGCTCAAGTCCCTTCACATAGGCCGCGACATCAGCAGGCGCTGCCAGCGGAACCTGATCGCGCAAGTAGATCGCGAGACTTCGCTGGACGGCACGCATCAGGCTCGCATCCGCTTCACCCCTTCGTACGCGGGTCACGATCGATCCGATGGAACCGATGAGCAGGTTTCGCGCCGTGGCTTGGCTTTGCTTGGGAACCTGAGGGAGGACAGAAAACGTCTGCAGTGCTTGGAGGTCATACGCAGCGACCATCCAGTCCGTCTCCTTCGAGAGGTTTGCGCCAATGTCCTTGATGATCGAATCCGCCTGACTCTGTTGCAGGTCGATCGGTGTTCGTAGGGAGGCGAGTGCCGCCGCAGCCACGATTCGCGTGGATAGGTGCTCGTGCGACTCAGGCGAGGAAAGCTCGGCGAGCGCAGCGATCGAGTCCGGACATTGGAGCGCCTCGATCACCTCGATGGCGTTCGTGGATGTGAATCCATTCTGAGCCTCGACCACCTTCAGCAGTCGCGGCAGTATGAGTGCGGCGAAAGAAGTTCGGAAGGAGTTGCTGACCTTCTGGCGGGTCAGCATGGTGATAGCCGCTTCCCGTGCTGTCTTGACAACCTGCGGATCCTTGCTGCCGAGCGATGTGTCGATCGCATCGATGAACTTGTCCACTTCAGGCTTCGCAGCGGCGTCGATCGTGGCTGCCTGCGTGATCTTCTCGGGAAGTTTTCCCGGTGGCTGCCGCGCAGCTGCGCCGAAGCAGCATGCAGCGGCGAGCGCTGGCGCAAGAGCCGTGAAAAACACCGTTCGCAGAGCGGTCATGAAGCGGGAGAGTGTAGCCAGACAAGTTAGACTCCATGCATGTTGGTCTCCCTGCTCGCGGTGTGCATGTCGTTGCACGGGACCGATCCTGCGCAGGCAACGCGCACTCTTGATGAGGGGGTGAAGTCGAGATACGGCGAAGCACTCCTTCGTGAGGCGTATCTCATCTTGAACCCTGCGGATGTCTCCGTCAGTGAGCTCGAGGGCGCGATCTTTCTGGCGCGGAAGGCGGCTCTTCTCGAGCCCGAAAATGCGGAGCGCTGGTACCTCCTCTTGGCTTTGGCGGGGTATGCGGGCGATGTGCTGCCGGCGTCAAATGCGGCGACGGCGGAAGCGCTCGCGCGCCTTTCGAAACTGCGCCCTGCAGATGAGCAGATCAGGTTGCGGCGGCTGCTCCTTGAATTGGATCGTCGCGAGACGGCGGAGTCGCGCATCGCGGCATTCGGCAAGTTGCTCAGCCCCGAATCTGTGAAGGTGATCGGACCAGCAGTCGCCTCGCGCTTGGCCTACGACCTTGCGCTGCTTCAGTCGCGCACGGACGATGTCGAGGGATTCGCCAAGTCGATGAATCTCGCGCTCAGCCTGAGTCCTTCATTCCCTGCCGCGGCGGATACGGCGGCTGGGTTCATCAGTGAGCGCGTCGAGGATCCGATCGACGAGTGCGAACTGCTCGTGAACGCCGCGATGGCGAACCCGATCGAACTTCGCGGTTGGACACGGCTCGCGGCGCTGCTGATGCAGGAAGGAGCCTACGGATCGGCGGCGCGTGTGATTCGCTTGGCGATTCCCTGCTTCCCAAACCGAGAGGATCAGGAGATTGGGCGGAACATCGCCGCAGCCGATCTTGCGCTTGCCTTGTGGGGATCGAATCGTTCGGCAGACGCGCTGCAGTCGCTCCGTCAGCACGAAAGCGATTCGGCACAGCGGCAGGTCACGCTCATCCAGACCTACAACCCTGAATTGACACGCGCCGAGTGTGAAGCTGTTCCCTTCCCGTCTTCGCAGCTGATCGCCACTGTATCCGCTGCGATCGAAGTGGATTTCAAGTCGCCCAATGCGCGTGCCGCGCTGGCGCGGCTCGTGAAAGTGGCGCAGGATTCGGCGGATCGCGATGCTCCGTTGAACCCCACGGAGCCACCGAAGAGCGCGGAGGAAGCCGCGCAACGCGAAGCGGCATCGAGCGTGGCGGCAGCGGAACTGCTCGATGCGGCCGTGTCTGCAGCGCTCCTCGGCGCAGAGAGCGCCCTCGTTGACGACTTGCTCGCCGCATCGGGCAAGCGCGTTCCAGTGCCTGACGACATTCGCCAACGCTTTGACGCATGGAAGCGTCTGCAGTCGGGCGATGCCGCGGGCGCGCTCGCATCGCTTGGTGAAGAGACACGCGACCAGCCGCCAACGTACTTCCTTCGTGCAGCTTGCCTCGAAGCCACAGGCGACCGAAAGGGGGCGGCTCGCGCGTTCCTCGACATCGCGCGAGACATGCGCGGCACGATGATCGGCATTCTCGCGGCCAATCGGTTGAAGGCAGTCCTGGGGTCACCGCTGCCCGACAAGCCGGAGGTGAAGCAACTCGATGGAATCGTCGCTTCCATTCCCTCCACGATGGAGCGCTATCTCAACGGTCTTGATGTGCCCATTCGCTTTGAAGTGAAACCGCTCGCGTCGGCGGTCGAGCCATTCGATCCGATCCGCGTCGAACTGGTGATGACCAATCAGACCACGCTCACGCTCGCGGTCACGCCGACGGGACCCGTCGAGAATCTTGTGCTCGTTCAGCCGCGGCTTTCATCGACCACTCTGGAGGGTGTGGCACGACTGCAGCCGCAGATCATCCCATTCGACCGCGCGATCCAACTCGCGCCCGGTGGATCGATGTCGATGACGTGGGACTTCGCCTGGTCGGAGTGTGGGCTGCGTGTCAGCCAGCAGCCGCTCGAAGGTGGCCTCGTTGATGCACGTGTCGCCAGCAACTTCAACATCATCGCAGGCGCGTACACGGCTGGTCCGTTCGGCGTGATGCCAACGATGCGGTCGATTCTCGTCCAAGGGGTTCGGATGAACGATGCGTGGTGGGAATCCGCGTTGCGTGCCGCAAGCGATCTGAAGAGCGATCACGATCTCGTGCAGGTGGCGCTGTTGGCATTTGCGGCGGAAGACAAGTCGGTCACTGCCGAGCGGAAGACTGCCGCGGGAGAGGCGGTCAAGGCGGCGTTCGAGAAGATGCCGCCGATGGCTCAGGCTTGGCTATTGCTGGTCGGGCCGCGCGTTGCACCCTCGTTCGGTTCGGTGCTAGAACTGGCGCGAGCAACGACGGACTCGGACGTGCGCATGTGCTATCTGCTCGCGCACTGCACTTCCAAGGTCGATCCACAGATCGCAGCGGCTGAACGCACGGGGACTGAGGATGGACAGTTGATCGCGCAGGTGATGCGCGCCCGATTCGAGCGGGAGTTGGTGCGTGCGGATGAACGCATGCGCGGACAAGC
>VGXN01000062.1 GCA_016873335.1 Phycisphaerae bacterium
CGGCTCTCGGACAGATCGAGCGTGAGCCCGATCTCCTTCATCGTGAGCTCCTCGTAGTAGTAGAGAATCACGATCAGGCGTTCTGCACGACTGAGCCCACGCGTGATGAGCGTCTGCATGTCCTGCCGCTGCAGCATGGAGAACGCATCACAGCCCGTGTCATCCTGAGGCACATCGATCTCCCGCGCCTCACCGCCCGAGTCCGCATCGGACCACTTCTTGTTGAGGCTGACGAGTCCGACAGGACTCGAGTCGCGATGAATCTTCTCGAACTCCTCTTCGCTCACAGCGAGCCGTGCTCGGAGTTCCACTTGCGTTGCAGGCCGCCCCTTCTCCATCTCAATCTGCTTTCGGACGCGCTCCATGCGCGAAGTCCGTGAGCGCACAAGACGCGGGACCCAGTCCATCTGCCGCAACTCATCGAAGATCGCGCCTCGAATGCGCTGGGGGCAGAAGGTCTCAAACTTGATCCCGCGTGCAGGATCGAAGGTGTTGATCGCGTCCATGAGTCCGAAAACCCCGGCGGAGAAGAGGTCGTCCACTTCGACTTCCGATGGCAGTCGCGTGCGCATGCGCTCCGCGGTGAAACGCACGATCGGCTGGTAGTTCTCGATCAGTCTGTTGCGGAGATCATTTCGCTCCTTGGCGTGCTCGGCGTGTCCCCGCACGGCGCAGTAACGCTTCCAGATCCGCGCGATCTCCAGTTGCGCCGCATTCACCCGCTGCGAAGATTCGCGGCGGTGATCGCGCAGCGGTGATGGGCGAGGTGCCTTCGCGGGCGTCGCCTTCGGCTTCTTGACTGCGTGCGGACGAACAGCAGCCCGCGCTGCCCCACCTCGATTTGATTTGGTCTTGACGCGACTCATTCGTGGTCTCTCCTTGACCTGATCACCTGAAGCGCACATGGCGCCGCGATCACCCGAACTCTCCACCGCAGCGATCCATGCCGCGGTGCATTCGGTCGCTCCGTGACCGAACGAGGGCACTATACAACTCGGCTTTTGGGTCTGGCAAGTGGGGCTTGCAGAAATTCACAACGAAACGCATCTCGGACCTTTGGGCAGAGCAGCGTGCTCGCGGTGTCCGTGCGCATCTGCTTGTGGATCGTCCTGCATCGACCCACCATGGCATGGGCGTCCAGGCGACCAAGCGTGTGGCTGCAAGTCGGCGAAAAAAATTCTCTAGACTGCCCCGAGTGAGGACCTTCCGTGCCATCACCTCTCGAACGGCGACCGCCCTATCGCTGCAAGGGGCAGTCGTTTCCATCTGCATGGTGCTGCTCGCATGGTCACCTTTCATGCTGCCCAAGGCCTCCGCGCAGGTGGACTTGAAGCTGTCCGCTGACGACCGGTGGGTTGCGCCCGAAGATGCCGATCCGAACAGTCCCAGCAGCCAGTTGCATCAGGCGCAAATGGCGCTCGCACGGGGTGATGCAGCTCGCGCCTACAACCTCGCGACAGGCTGGCTCGACCGCTATCCCGCCAATCCCCTTCGCGCGCACGCCCTGCTCCTGAAGGCTGACGCCATGCTTGCGCAGGGCGATGAGTACAAGTCGCTGTACGACTATGAGGAACTGATCCGCAACTATCCGGGCAGCGATGTGTTCGTGACAGCCCTGCAGCGGGAGTTCCAGATCGCCAAGGCCTATGCCAACGGGCTGCGGCGCAAGTTCTTCAACACGTTCCGCTGGCTGAACGCGGACGAAGAGGCGCAGGAGATACTCATCCGCGTTCAGGAACGCCTTCCCGGAAGCCAACTTGCCGAGCAAGCCGGAATGGAGTTGGCGGACTTCTACTTCCGCAAGCGGGATCTCCAACTGGCCTCGGACGCCTACGACCTCTTCGTCCAGAACTACCCCCGCTCGAAACAGGTCGAAAAGGCCCGTTTGCGACTCATTTACACGCTTTTGGCGGCCTACAAGGGTCCTCTGTACGACGCGCGCGGGCTGTTCGAGGCCAGTGCGCGACTGAAGGAACTGCAGGCACTCGACCCAGTCACGGCACAGCGCGTTGGGGCCGATGCGCTGATCGTTCGCATCTATGAATCGGAGGCATCCAAACTGCTCTCCGAGGCGGCGTGGTACGACCGGCAGGACGACCCCATCTCGGCCGAGCTGTACATCCGACGGCTTGTGACCGAGTATCCCAAGTCGATCGCCACACTCATCGCACTGCGCGAGGTACCGCAGCTGTACGCGAAGCTGCCGCCGCTCGTCGCGAAGGCGACCCCCGACTACCGAATGCTCCGCAAGCAGATGCTCGGGCTCGATTGGGAGCAGTCCGCGCCAGAGTCCGGCGAGTTGAAGGCTGCGCCCGTGGGTGCGCCGCAGGAGAACACGATGCCGGGCGAGAACGCATCGCCAGAACCACCACCAACGCCAGCGCCACCGAGCCCCTGAATGACCGCGCGCCAAGCCATCCGTGCCGCGTTCCCACCGCTCTTGCTCAGCGCGTTCATGCTGCTGATGCCGCTTGCAAGTTGCACGAGCAATCCATCGCAGGGCTATGCATCGGGCGCGATGTACTCGAGCAAGTTCCGAAGCGTCGCCGTGCCGCTGTTCAAGAACAACGGAACGGACCGCGCCGTGCAGTTCCAGCTTGGCGATGCGCTCGTCAAGGAATTCGAGCAGATGACACCCTACAAGGTGACGCCCGAAGGACGCGCTGACACGGTCCTTCGTGGCACGATCACGCGTGTCGACATGAACATGGTGTCGCAGAGCCTCGGCACGGGTCTGCCCGAGGAAATGGCCTTTGCCGTGACCGTGGACTTCGAGTGGATGGACATGAAAACGGGCAAGCCGATCATTTCGCGCTCAGGATTCAAGTCCACTGCCGTTTTCGTCGCAAGCCTGCCCAACAATCAGCCGATAGACCTTGCACGGTTTGCCGTGGCGCAGCAGATGGCGCGGGATATAGTTGCCAGTCTGCAGGGCGATTGGTGATCCGCAGGCATGTTCGATCAGTACAGTGATGAAGCCCACCGAGGAGCGGTTTTCTTGAACGACAGCACCCAGAACGAGCGTCCGATGCACTCCCAACCCACACCATCCATGCCCACGCAGCTTCCGTTGGATTCACAGCGCATGTTGAACGAACGCGGGCGGAACCAGGGCAACGACCAGCGCGGTGGTTCGGGCGATGGCGACGACGGCGGCAACCGTTCCAACAACGCAACTCCCCCGAAGATGCGCCGGCAGTTCATGACCTGGATCTTGGTGATGGCTGTGCTTGCCGTCGTTTGGACCGTGCTCATGGGCGGGTCAAACCGCGGCGAGGCGATCCAGACGCCGCAGGAGTTCTTCGTGCTCGCCAAGGAGGGGTACTTCGAACCAGCTTCGGTCGTGATTGAAGATGACAAGCTGATGGCGACGCTGTCGAAGTCGCTGCCTGGCGCGACCGAACGATCTGGGCAGAAGGGCGGCATGGTCTGGGTGCGCATCATTCCAGGCAACTACGACTGGGTGCGGGAACAACTGACCGCTTCGGGTGTGAAGTGGCAGGAACAGGTCGGGCAGAGCATGTTCGTGCAGTTGCTGCTGACGCTGGCACCGGGACTCCTCATCCTGCTCGTGCTCTGGTTCCTGATCGCGCGCGGCATGCGCAATGCCGCGGGTGGCGGTCCTGGCGGCATGCTCGGCAGTTTCGGCAAGAGCCGTCACCGTGTCACCAACAAGGAGAATGTGCAGATCACCTTCGCGGATGTTGCAGGTGTCGATGAGGCGAAGGAGGAAGTCGCCGAGATCGTCGAGTTCCTCAAGAACCCCAAGCGCTTCTCCAAACTCGGTGGCAGGATCCCGCGCGGCGTTCTGCTTTCGGGGCAACCGGGCTGCGGCAAGACGCTGCTGGCGAAAGCCATCGCGGGCGAAGCGGATGTCCCCTTCTTCTCGATCTCTGGATCGGACTTCGTGGAAATGTTCGTTGGTGTCGGTGCAAGCCGCGTCCGCGATCTCTTCAAGCAGGCAAAGGAGAACGCCCCCTGCATCATCTTCCTCGATGAAATCGATGCGGTGGGTCGTCGCCGTGGCGGCGGCTTCTCTTCGGGCGGCCACGACGAACGGGAGCAAACGCTGAACGCGATCCTTGTTGAGATGGACGGCTTCGAGGCGAACGATCAGGTCATCGTCATCGCCGCGACGAACCGTCCTGATGTGCTCGACCCCGCGCTGACCCGACCAGGTCGTTTCGATCGTCAGGTCGCCGTACCGCTGCCGGATCTGCGCGGACGAAGGCAGATCCTCGCCGTCCATGCGCGGAAGGTGAAGATCGGCGCTGATGTCGATCTCGAACGGCTCGCGCGCGGGACGCCGATGTTCAGCGGCGCGGATCTTGCGGCGATCATCAATGAGGCGGCGATCATCGCCACCATGGCGGAGAAGGACGCGATCGAGATGTCCGACCTCGAAGAGGCGCGGGACAAGGTGCGCTTTGGTCGCGCGAACCGCAGCCGCAAGATCGAGGAGGAAGAGCGCGTGGCGACCGCGTACCACGAAGCCGGGCATGCGCTGCTGCAGGTCCTGCTGAAGGATGCGGATCCACTGCACAAGGTCACGATCATCCCGCGCGGTCAGGCGATGGGCGCCACCTTCAGCCTTCCCGAGAAGGATCGCTACGGCTACTCGCGGCGACATCTGCTCGCGACGATGCGCGTCCTGTGCGGCGGGCGAATCGCCGAAGAGAAGAAGACCAGCGACATTTCGAGCGGTGCGTCGATGGACATCCGCATGGCGACCGCCTATGCGCGCACCATGGTGCTCCAGTGGGGCATGTCAGACCGGCTCGGATTCGTCCACTACGGCGGATCCGATGAGCGCGACATGTTCCTTCCGGAGAAGGACTACTCGCCCGAGACGGCGCATGTGATCGATCAGGAGGTCCGAACGCTGATCGACGGTGCGTACGCCGATGCGCGGCAGATGATCGAGCAGAACTGGGACAAGGTCGTTGCCATCTCGGAAGCCCTGCTCGCCGTCGAAACGCTCTCTCGCGAAGATGTGGATCGCATCATGGCGGGTGTGCCGTTCCAGAAGCCATCTGTGGCGGATCTCTTGAAGCGGGAACTGCCGAAGAACCCCGCAACGCAAAGTCCCAGCACTGGCGAACAGCCGCGCGAGGATCTGCCGCCGGGCGCGCTACCGACCCCTGCCTGACGGTCTCACGCATCACCGAGCATCCGCTTCGACCGAAGCAGATGGTGGTACCGCTGCGCGAAGCGGTGAGCCTCGTCGCGCACCGCTTGGCAGAGTTTCAGCGCGGGGTTGTTTCGCGACAGGCGGAGAGGCTCCGAATCGCCGGCGCGGTAGATCAGTTCTTCACGCTTGGCCAGAGCGATGACGAGTGGCGGCTTGACTGCAAGCGCTCCGAATGCGTCGAGCGCGGCGGAGAGTTGCCCTGCCCCGCCATCGATGAGAACGAGATCGGGATACAACTCGAGTCCATCGCCTGCATCGCGGTAACGGCGGCTCACCACTTCGCGGATCGCCATGAAGTCATCGTTCTCCGCCGTGCGCACGCGGTACCGCCGATAGCCATCCTTGAACGGTCTGCCATCGATGAAGCACACCTTGCTGCCAACCGTTTCACCGCCACCGAGGTGCGCGATGTCGATCGCTTCGAGGCAGCGGATCGGCGTCTCTGCGCCGAGCGCAGACTGCAGCTCGCCAACGCCGTCGAGTGGGTTCGTGATGAAGTCGTTGCTGCGCCCCTCCCAATCGCTGCGCGGATCACCACGACCGAGCTCACGGTGATCCAACCGTTCGATGGCGCGAATCTGATCGCGCAGCGTGGCGGCGCGTTCAAAGAGCAGGCTGTCGGACGCGGTCTTCATCTCGGACCGCAACTCGCGGAGCATGGCGCTGCGCTTGCTGACGACGAATCGGAGAAATCGGTCGATGTCCTCGCGGTATGCGCTCGGCGAGATCCGATTGGCGCATGGCGCTGTGCACTGCCCGATCGAGTGCAGCAGGCAGGGTCGGAAGGATCTGTTGGCGGGATTGTCCGAACGGATGTCGAGTTCGCAGGTGCGGTACTGGAACACCCGCTGCAGGATCTGCACGGCCTGCCGCAGCGATCCTCCACTGAGAAACGGTCCGAAGATGCGTGCGCCCTTGAAGCGCTCGTGCGCGGGAGTCCGAGTGATGAACACGCCGGGGAACTCGTCGCGCATCGTGACGGCGAGATAGGGGAACGACTTGCCATCGAGCAGGCGCTCGTTGAACCGTGGCTGGAGATCCTTGACGAGCCGCGCCTCGAGCAGCAGCGCCTCCCACTCGCTGTCGCACTCGACCGTGTCGAAGTCGACCACATGATCCAGCAGCGGCTGCTTGCGCGGTCCGAGGTCTGTGCTCGGCAGAAAGTAGGAACTCACTCGGTCGGGCAGCACCAGCGCCTTCCCGACGTACAACACTGCCCCTGCCTCGTCCTTCATCAGGTAGACGCCGGGCACGCTCGGCAGCCCACGAGCCTTTTTTAGCAGTTGCGGAATGGCTTGCCACGGCATTTTTTGATGTTAGGTGAGCAGTTCAGGCATTTCAGGGGTATAAATGTCATCGGGTGGTGTTCTACTACCCGAAGTCATCGACCACGTTCATTTCAGACCACCCCCCCTTGGAGCCATCAATGAAGATCTTTGCATCAACTCTCGGTATCGCTCTCGTTCTCGCCCTCGGCGCTTGCACTGGTGATCAGAACACCACTGCCCCCGGCGCTGTGAGTGGCAAGTGCTGCTCGACGTCTAGCGCTGAAAAGAAGGCGTGCTGCAAGGAGAACAAGGCGGCAACCTGCGACACCGCCAAGACCGACACTGCGTCGCCTGGCGCGGTGAGCGGCAAGAAGGATTGCGGTCCATGCCCCGCTGCGAAGTCGTGCCCATCGACCTGCCCAATGTCGAAGGGCTCGGACAAGTCGAACGGCTGATTCGGCCTCCGACTTTCAGCTGAATATCATCGGTTTTTCGCGGCAGGACTCGCCAGTGCGGGTCCTGCCGCATTTCTTTTCCCGCGGGAGAGATGTCGGTTGCTGCGCCCGATTCGCTAGGATCGCCCAACGCATGGCACATTTGCTCCTGCGCGGCGGACGGGTCATCGACCCGGCGAGCGGTCTTGATGAAACCGCCGATGTGCTCGTGGAGGACGGGCGCATCGCAGCGATTGCCACTCTGGCGGATGAACGCTCGCGCGGAAGCGCAGCGAGCACTGCGGTCGTGGACTGCGAGGGAAAGTTGGTCGTGCCCGGGCTGATCGATCCCCATGTGCACCTGCGCGAGCCCGGCGCGGAGCACAAGGAGACGATCGCATCGGGCGCGGCGGCAGCCGTGCGGGGTGGGTTCACGGCAGTCTGCTGCATGCCCAACACCACGCCGTCCATCGATCTGCCGAGCACCGTCGAGTTCGTGCAGATGCGCGCGGCGATGACGGGGCTTGCGCGCGTGCATGTCGCTGGTGCCGCCACGGTCGGACGCAAGGGTGAGCAGCTCGCGCCGATGGGTGCGATGGCGGGCGTTGGCGCGGTGGCGTTCACCGACGATGGTGAGTGCGTCGCATCCGCAGGAATGATGGGCAAGGTGCTTGCCGTCTGCGCGTCGCTCGGCAAGTCGTTCATGCAGCACTGCCAGGATCCGACGCTGACGGTGGACGGCGTGATGAATGCGGGCGTGACAAGTGCGCGACTTGGGCTTGGCGGTTGGCCTGCCGTGGCGGAGGAAGTGATCATCGAGCGCGACATCCGCCTCAATCGTGCGCATCGCTGCAGATATCACGTGCAGCATCTTTCGTCTGCGGGATCCGTGGACATCGTGCGCCGCGCGCGTGCTGCGGGTGAACTTGTTTCGGCGGAGGCGTCACCGCATCATCTGCTGCTCACGGAAGAGGCGTGCACGCACACGAACACCAATGCGAAGGTGAACCCCCCGCTCCGCACCGATGCGGACATCCGCGCCATTGTCGAGGGAATCGTCGATGGAACGATCGAGGTTCTCGGCACGGATCATGCGCCGCACTCCGCATCGGAGAAGGCGGTCGACTTCGCTTCTGCGCCGTTCGGGCTGATCGGACTGGAATGCGCCCTGCCGCTCTACGCGAAGGCTCTTGTGGAGCGCGGCGCCATCGGCTGGGAGCGGCTGATCGCCCTGCTGACGATCGGACCTGCCCGACTGCTCGGCATCGACGATGCGGGATTCGGACAGCTGCGCCCTGGCGGCCCCGCCGACATCACTGTCATTGATCCGAACGCCGCGTGGACCATCGATGCGCAGGTGTTCGAGTCGCGGAGCCGCAACTGTCCCTTCGATGGTTGGCAAGTGCGTGGGCGCGCGACCGATGTGATCGTGGGCGGTCGCTGGGTGCTGCGTGGCGGCGTTCTTGCTGCGCGCACGCGGTCGAGCGGCGAGATGGTGGCGCATGAGC
>VGXN01000063.1 GCA_016873335.1 Phycisphaerae bacterium
GTCTCACTCGCACCAGGCTCGCGCGCACTCGAAGTGGCGCAAGACCGTATTCGCGAGAAGACCACGCTGCGCGATCTCGGCGTTCCCGTGCAGACCTTCGCATCGATCGCCAGTGCGAGCGAGATCGCCGCTGCAGTCGAGCGCGTCGGGTTGCCTGCCGTCTTGAAGACGCGACGGATGGGCTACGACGGGAAGGGGCAGCGCGTGCTGCGCAAAGGCGGCGATGCTGCGGCGAGTGTGCAGGCGGCATGGGATGCGCTCGGGCGCGTGCCGTGCATTCTTGAGGCGTTCGTGCCCTTCGAGGCGGAGGTCTCACAAGTGGCCGTGCGCGCTCGCCGTGCAGGTGGCGGCGCGCATCATGCGTTCTGGCCGCTCACGCAGAATGAGCATCGAAACGGCATCCTCTGGAAGAGCGAAGCGCCCGCGCCATGCGACCAAGATGGGTCGCTCGCGACGGCCGCGCGCACGCATGTGGCGCGGCTGATGGATGAACTTGATTATGTCGGCGTGATCGCCGTCGAGTTCTTTGTGGTGGGCGGAGCACTCGTGGCGAATGAGATCGCCCCACGCGTGCATAACTCTGGCCATTGGACGATCGATGGCGCCGAGACCAGCCAGTTCGAGAACCACCTTCGCGCGGTGACGGGACTGCCGCTTGGATCAACGGCACCGCGCGGCGTGAACATCATGTTCAACCTCGTCGGAAAGTTGCCTCTGTCATCGCGCGTGCTTGCGCAGTCGGGGGCGCATCTGCACCTGTACGGCAAGGGTGCGCGTCCAGGGCGCAAAGTGGGTCATGTCACGCTGACTGGGCAAGACGCGGCTGCACTGCAGCAGCCTGCCGCCGAACTCGCGGCTTTGCTGCCGTGGGATGCGTAAGACGCATCGCCTCGCGCTCGAGACGACCGCGCGCGATCGACAGCGCATCCGCACTGATGTCGATGCCGAGCGCCCGTCGTCCGCTGCGGACTGCAGCCACAAGGGTTGTTCCACTGCCGCAGGTTGGATCCACGACGAGTCCGCTTGGTCGGCAGCACGCGCGCACGAGCAGATCCAAGAGCGCCAGCGGCTTCTGCGTGGGCCAACCTGTGCGTTCGATCGCCATGTTGTTGAGCGCCGCGATATCGAGCACATCCGTGGCTTTCTTGGTGCACCCACGCAGACGCGCACTGCGTGCGGGAACGCGCGGCGCTTCAAACCAGTAGTCCGTGCTCCGCCCGTAGAGAAGGATGTCATCGTGCTTGCGAGCAAACGATCGCGGGCCCGAACCGCCGAGCCCATACGACCAAACGAGATGATTCACGAAGCACTCGGCGCCGAAGATCTCATCGAGCATGAAACGCGCATGGTGACTGGTTCGCCAGTCGACATGCAGCAGGAGCGAACCATCCATGGCAAGCGCGTGGTGCGCTGCCCGCAATCGTGGTTCCATGAACGCACGCCACGCGCCGATGTCGTCGAATCGGTCCGCGAATGCGAGTCCACTTCGCCCCTGCCGACGCACCCCCGTGTTGAAAGGCGGATCGATGTAGACCAGCGATGCGGTTGCCGCAGGCAGCGCTGTGAGCGCGGCGAGACAGTCAGCCTGCTCGAGCCGCCACGCGGGCGCTTGGTCCGTCATGCGATACTCAGGATGCCTCGGCGCGCGGATGGGCTCGGTCATACGCCTGCCGCATTCGCGCCGTCGTCAGGTGCGTGTAGACCTGCGTGCTCGAGAGCGACTGGTGTCCAAGCAGTTCCTGCACGGCACGCAGATCCGCACCGTTGTCGAGCAGATGCGTGGCGAACGAATGGCGGATGGTGTGCGGCGAGATGTCCGGGTCAAGCCCTGCGATCTTGAGATACTTCGACACCTTTCGCCGCACCGATCGGCTCGACAGGCGCGAGCCAAGTTTGTTCACAAAGAGCGCGTTTTCCGCACCCATCGGCACCTTTTCCGATTCCGCGCGCAGGATGTAGCGCGCCACGGATCCGAGCGCGTGCGAACCAACGGGCACGGCGCGTTCACGGCGCCCCTTGCCCTTCACCTTCAGCAGACCTGCCTCGAGATCGAGATCGCCGCGGTTGATCGCCACGACTTCGCTGACGCGGATGCCCGTGGAGTAAAGCATTTCGAGGATCGCGCGGTCGCGCGCGCCGAGCATGTCATTGTCACTCGGCGCGGCAAGAAGCTTCTCGACCTGATCGACCGTGATCGCCTTCGGCAAGCGGCGTGCCTGCTTGGGCGTCTTGACCAGCGTCATCGGATTGTTGGAGGTGAACCCGGCCTTCTCCATCCACTTGTGGAACGATCGCAGTGTGGCGATCTTTCGTGCGGTGGTCGCTGCGGAGTACTTCTGCTCGGCGAGGTGCGCGAGGAATCCGCGGATCGAATCGATGTTGGTGCTGAGGATGTGCCCGCACACGGTGTCCAGCGCTGTGCCGTCGCGCCGCTCGGTCACCTGCCTCTCGCGCGCGTCATCGACCTTCAGATCGTGCTCGGCGACGAGAAAGTCGGCGAACTGTCGGAGGTCGAGCCCATAACAGCGCGATGTGTACGGGCTGAAGCGCCGCTCGTCGATGAGATAAGAGAGGAACCTTTCGATCAGTGGAACCGTCGCGCTCATTCTGTTGCCCTTTGCTTTGCGCCACCTGGGTCGGACCCGCCTCATGCGGACCCTCACCGACTGCGTTGGAGCGGTCAGGACGCCCTGCCCGCCCCCAACCGATGCATTTATCGGCGTTCCGTGCGCTCGACAATAATGTTCGTCCGATAAAGGCAAACGCCGCAGGAAACATGGGGAATCCCTGATGTTCGCCCAGAAGTGGCATGCGGGCCGGCTGCGCGAAGCGGCGACGGCGGTCGGAGCCCCGCGCGACGGCGGCGGCGAGGCGGGGGCGGTGGCTCGGTACACTTGTCCATCCGCCACACGGACTCTCGATTGCGTAGCTCAGCTGGTAGAGCAAGTGGCTTTTAACCTCTAGGTCCTGGGTTCGATCCCCAGCGCAATCACTCCCCTTCCTGACCCTCAGCGCCCCATGTTTGTTCTACACGCCAACTGGGCTGGTTCCGCTTTGCACCTCTGGGGCGAATCCGTGGACATGGCCCGCGGAGAGAAGAACACGACGCGTTCACCGGCGCATCCGTGGGGCACAACGCCAACTGATTTGGCGAAGACGCTCGACGCACTCGGGGCGGGACTCGGCTCGGGCACGCCCGACACACTCCGACTGCTGCTGCCCCACCTCGCTGGCGCGCAGCCGCAGGTGCTGCCGTCGTGCAAGCTGGCTGGGCTGCTTGGTCGTGTGAATGACGATACGGAGTCGCTGACGCTCGAACCCTGCGCGGTGCCGAGCGTGCGCGTTGCCGCGCCGCACGCGCTCGATCGCCTCCTGAAACTCCGCGATGCGATGGCCGCTTCACATGGCATGATCACCGCGGGCCATGACCTCGAGTGGTGGTATGCACTCGCGGACTTCAGCGTGAACGCCGTCGCGGATCAACGGGTGGTGCCGACCGTCATTCAGGAGCGAGGTGGTTCGTTCCGCGGGCAGTGGCGACCGTGGCTGAATGACAGCGATACGAACGAGTCCGTGTCGGACCTCATCGCCAGCATGCCCGCGGTGGTTCGTGCGGTCGATGGTGCGGATGGTGAGGCATGGCCGATTGTCGACGGGTTCCTTGCTGCGGCGACGGACTCGCTGGTGCGTGACTCGCTCGTGGCGGAGGACTACGAGACGTCGATCGAGGAGTGCGACCCCGCTGCAGATCCGCACGTCGCGTGGCTCTCTGGCTTGGTGCGTTCGACGGATGCGATCCGCACAGGGTGCGGCGGCGCATTCGATCTGCTGCGCAGCGCACGCGGCTGGCTCGGGCTGCTTGACGACGCGCGCGAATCGCGAGCGCTCTCGCTCGGCCTGCGCCTGGAGGAGCCAGCGCTCGATGCGACGGATACGGGCATCGATGCGACGTGGCGCGTTCACTTCTCACTCGTCGACTCCGAGACGAATGAGACGGTCATTGATGCCTCCGCGCTCTTCAGCCGCGGCGATAGGCGGCGGCGCGGTGCGGCACAGGCCCGCGACGAGGAGCTGTCGGGGACGTTGTTGCAGGAACTTGCACGCGCGAGCCGCATCTGGACGGAACTCGATGATGCGCTCGAAGAGGAGTGCCCCACGGGCATCGATCTCGACACGCGCCGCGCCTACCAGTTCATGCGCGAAATGCGCCCCGTGCTGCTTGAAGCGGGCTTTGTGGTCGAGATTCCAGCGTGGTGGGGCGAGTCGACGAGCCGCATCAACGCGCATCTCCTCATCGACTCGCCCGATGAACTTCCGCCGATGGGGCCGCCCGGCGGACGCGGCGCGGCGCTCGGCGGCGGGCTGCAGTCGCTCGTGGGCTACCGATGGCAAGTCACGCTCGGTTCGCAGATCGTTTCGGTGGACATGCTTGAACGCCTCGCCGCGAACAAGGCACCGCTCGTGCGAATCGGCGGACAGTGGATTGACCTGCGTCCCGAAGACATCGAATCAGCGCTGCGGTTCCTTCGCGGACACCCAGGCGGCACGATGACGCTGATCGAAGCGCTGCGCATGGCGAACGGCATCGACGGCCCGCCCGAGGCGCTGCCCGTCGCCGGCATTCAGGCGACAGGTTGGGTGCGGCAACTCGTCTCAGACACCGCCGGTTCGGAGTCGTTCCGACTCACAGAAGCGCCGGGCGCGTTCAAAGGAACGCTGCGCCCCTATCAACTTGCAGGTCTCAGTTGGCTCGCATTCCTCGATCGGCTTGGACTCGGCGGCTGCCTCGCCGACGACATGGGCTTGGGCAAGACGATCCAATTGATCGCGCTGCTGCAACATGAACGCGCGGTCACCGGCGGGCAATCCGTCGGTCCGACGCTGCTGGTGACGCCGATGTCCGTGATGGGCAACTGGCGGCGCGAACTGCAGCGCTTCTCCCCTGAACTGCGCGTGCATGTTCAGCATGGGCTCGATCGGCCTGCGGGCGATCGTCTGCGAAGCGCCGCCGAGTCCGCCGATGTGGTGCTCACCACCTACGCCATCACCGTACGCGACAAGGATGATCTGCAGGACATTCCGTGGCGCCGCGTGGTGCTCGATGAGGCGCAGTACATCAAGAACCCGCCGACGAAACAGACCGCCGCAATCCGCGCGATCCAGTCGCAATCGCGCATCGCGCTCACGGGAACGCCCGTCGAGAACCGCCTGGCGGAACTCTGGTCGATCCTCGAGTTCTGTTGCCCGGGATATCTCGGGAGCCAGCCGGACTTCCGAAGGCGATTCGCCGTTCCGATCGAACGCAATCGCGATCCGAAGTCGGGCGAACGCCTGCGCCACCTTGTTCGCCCGTTTGTGCTGCGTCGGCTGAAGACAGACCGCACGGTCATTTCCGATCTGCCTCCGCTTGTGGAGGCGCGCCAGCACATCACGCTGTCCGAGGAGCAGACGCGCTTGTATGAGCAGGTCGTGAAGACGATGCTGCAGCAGGTCGATCAAGCCGAGGGCATTCGACGCCGCGGCCTCATCCTGAGCGCGCTCGTCAAGTTGAAGCAGATCTGCAACCATCCCGCGCACTTTCTCGGCGAGGCCGCTCCGACGGTGCCGGCAATGGACGGGAAGGGTTCAGGCGCTGCCGCGAAATCGGGAAGCAAGAAGTCTGGAAAGCGCACCGCTGCCGCGACACCCGCGCCGACGACCGACGAAGCGCCAGATCCGCTCGAAGCGCAGGACGATCTCGCCGGGCCGGTGGTGCTGCCACCCGATGCGCTGCTGCCCGCGCGCAGCGGCAAGACGCAGCGGCTCATGGAGATGCTCGACGAGATCGTCGCCGCAGGCGACTCCGCGCTCGTGTTCACGCAGTACCGAGCGATGGGTCACCTGCTTGTGGCCATGATCCGTCAGGTGCTCGATGTGGACGCGCTCTTCCTCCATGGTGGTACTCCGCAAGGACGCCGTGACGAACTGGTCGAACGCTTCCAACGCGGCGACGGAACGACACCGATCTTTGTTCTGAGTCTCAAGGCGGGCGGCGTCGGACTCAATCTCACAGCTGCCAATCATGTCATCCACTTCGATCGCTGGTGGAATCCGGCGGTCGAGAATCAGGCGACGGATCGTGCGTTCCGCATCGGACAGACGCGCACGGTGAATGTGCACAAGTATGTCTGTACGGGCACGCTCGAGGAGCGCATCGATCAGATGATCGAGCAGAAGACGGAACTGGCGGCGAACATCATCGGCGCTGGCGACGCATGGCTGACGGAACTGTCGACAGGTCAGCTCAAGGACCTGCTTGCGCTGCGACGCACGGGCATGGAGGGCGGTGAATGACGCAACTTCCTGACCAGAGTCGTCAGCGGCAGCCCGAGAATCCGCGCCGAGTCATCGGTGGCTTCCGCTTCAAGCGCAAGGGAGGCATCGAGAACTTCCCATGGCATGCGGATCCGCTGCTGCGTTCCATCCTCACGGCTGCAACGCCCGAGGCGGCCGAGGAGGGAAACCGATATGCCGCCGCAGGCCAGACCGCCACGATGATCGTGTCGGCGGGAAAGGTCGCGGCGAGCGTTCAAGGTCGTGCTTCGCGTCCCTATCAACTGGAGTTCCACTTCCGCACGTGGACACCGCAGGAGTGGGAGAGCATCATCACCGCGCTCAGCACGGAGGCGCAGTACTCCGCTCGCTTTCTTCTGGACGAGATGCCGCCTGGCGTTGCCACGCTTGCGCAGTCGCTCTCGCTCGGCGCACCACTTGTGCCGTCCAAGCCCGGCGGCAAGACGACGAACGACCCTCGCATCACCTGCACCTGCGACGGGCCGCAGCCGTGCAAGCACGCAGTTGCTGCGATGCACATCCTTGTCGAGCGACTCGAGACCGAACCACTCTTGCTCTTCACGCTGCGCGGCATGCCGCCGAAGCAGGTGATCGAACGCATTCACGAACGCCGCACGCTGTCGGCGCGGGGAGAGAGCCACGCGCATCCGCTGCCGACCGCCGCGTCCGACCATTCACTCACGCCTCCGCTGACATCTCAGATGGAGGACTTCTGGCGCCCTGGTCGCCGACTCCACGACTATGCGGCGCGACCCGCCCATGCGCATGTACCGCACGCGCTGCTGCGAAGGCTCGGAGCGAGTCCGATCGGCGGCAAGTTCCCTCTGGTCGGGCTGCTTGCGAGCATCTACGACTCGGTGCGAACGCGCGGACTCCGCGTTCGCGACGGCGATCCGACCAACGGTGCGTGAACGCGCGTCACAACTACCATCGCTGCGTGGCGGTTCCTGCACATTCGACTCGCGTCCGAAACGCAAGTGCCCGCGCGGCGCGCGCGCTGTCCGCGCAACTCGTTCCAGAACTTCGCCGCCATCGCAGTCTGCCGAGTGATGTGGCTGTCGCATGGGCGGGCAGCCGCCTGTGTGGCGCATTGCTCGGACTGCAAGGCGTGGCGGGTGAATCACGCGCCGAGGTGATCGACGACTGTGTGGACATCCTGGAGCCCGAACTGTGCGCGGCCTTCGAGGTCACGGGCTTGGGTGAACGCCCCTCGGTGGCGAAGGCGCGCCGCAGCATCCGTTCACTGATGGCCGCGCTGCCGAAGATTCAACGCACACTGATGCTTGATCTCCACGCGGCATACGAACGCGACCCTGCCGCGACGAGTCGCACGGAGATTGCACTTGCGTACCCGGGCATTCGCGCACTGTGCATCTACCGCATCGCTCACCACTTCCATCGCCAGGGCGTGCCGCTCGTGCCACGCATGCTCACGGAGTCTGCGCATGCCTCGACGGGAATCGATATCCACCCCGGCGCGGAGATCGGTGCGGGCTGCTTCATCGACCACGGCACAAGCGTTGTGATCGGCGAGACGACCGTGATCGGTCGCAACTGCACGCTGTATCAGGGTGTCACGCTTGGTGCGCGCCGCTTTGATCGCACGAAGGACGGCTCGATCCGCCGCGGATCGAAGCGGCATCCCACATTGCGTGATGGCGTGACGGTCTACGCGAACGCGACGATTCTTGGTGGCAACACCGTCATTGGCAGCGGATCCACGATCGCTGCGAGCGTGCTCGTTCAGGAGAGCGTGCCATCACGCTCGGCGGTGCGTCCGGGCAAGAACGAGATCATCGTGGCGCGCAGCGGATCTGCGACCAGTTCAAGCAGGAAGCGCACGCAGCCGCGGAGCCGCTGAAGGCTCCACGCGAGCGTGTCTCCTGCGGGAGTTTTCCGCCGCGCGACTCGAACTCAGTTGGTGCCTTGCGGAGGAGGAGGCGGTCGATTGCCGCGCCCACCACCGGGTCCACCACCAGGACCACCG
>VGXN01000064.1 GCA_016873335.1 Phycisphaerae bacterium
TTCGTGCTCAACCGCTTCGGCTTCGAGACGGCCAGTTTCTCGGTGCTTCTTGGCGCCATCGGTCTTGCGGTCAGCCTTGCGTTCCAAGGGACACTGTCGAACTTTGCTGCAGGAGTGATGTTGATGGTGCTTCGTCCATACAAGATTGGCGACACGATCCATGCGGCGGGTCAAACCGGTACGGTCGATGAGGTCGACCTCTTTTCCACGACGATTGATACGGCCGACAACCGACGGATCTTCGTTCCCAACAGCATGATCTTCGGTGCTGTCATTACCAACAACAGTGCCAATCCCCTTCGACGGATCGAGGTGCAGGTGATCCTGCAGCATGATGTCGATTCTGACAGCGCACGCACCGTGCTTTTGCGAGCAGCGCAGCAGGTGCAAGGTCGTTCCGATGGGGCGCCCGACGCCTTCATTCAGGACATCACCACGCTTGGTGTCGTTTGGTTGGTGTATGTGTGGGGACCATCCGCAGATGTTGTGACATTGCGGCGCGACCTCCTGCGGGAAGTGCATCAGGGTGTGCGGTCAGCGAACCTGCCGTTTGCCGTTTCGAACAATCTGCCGGGAAGCTGAAGTTTGGGTTGATGGCGCAGTCCGCACCGCGCTGCACCCTACTTTGGGCACATGTCGCGCCAAACGGGGGGTGGGCATGTGCGCCGCGTGCCGCTGTTTCCGATTGCCACACTGGCACTTTTCTGCGGCTGTTGGTGCGGAACTCTGTTTGGCACAAACACCAGAGGGATCGCCGCGGTCTCGCTTGTTGTTGCGATCAGCGTGCTCATATGCGCGTCCGTTTCGAGGCGCTTGATTGGTCTTTGGATGATGGTCGCTCTCTGTGCGGTCGGCGGATGGCTCGGCGTACTTCGTGATGCTGTGGCGTGGGAGTCGGTGTTGGTGCGGTGTGGAACAACAGACTTCACACAGCGGCACCTTGTGCATCTCGAAGGGATCGTTGCTTCCACGCCTCGTACGGATGAACGGGCCTTCCGCCACGAATTGCTCGCGTGCGGTGCGCTCGATGAGGATGTCCTCGCACGGTTCGTTCCAAGCGAGCCATCGACACGCTTCCTGCTGCACGCGGAGCGTTCCATCGGCGAGGACGGGACCTTGCCTGTCGATGCCCTCGTGCAGGTCGCTGTGTCTTCGAGTGCGGTTCCATGCACTCCCGGTGAACGCATCCGCATTCATGGATGGCTGCGTGGGTTTGGGCCGCCGAGGAATCCTGGGGGATTCGACATGGTGGGATGGGCCCACGATCGCCGCATCGCCGGGTCTCTCCAGGTCGAACGCGCTGATCTGATCCAATCGGTGGGGCAGGGGCACACCCTGAACGCGTGGGTGGCGCGATGGCGTGGTGCGGTTGATGAATCACTGCGGCGCGCGGTCGCGAGCGACCACCTTGATGCATCGGCTCTCGTGGCTGCATCCACAACGGGCGCTTCACTGCCGGGGCTTCGGAGTGTTGCGCGCACATTCGCCGCGTGCGGCATTCAGCACCTCGTGGCGATCTCTGGCTTCAACTTTGCCGTGCTTTCGGGCGCCGTGATGTGTTGCCTCGGCGTCTTCCGTGCTCCACCCCGCTTGGTGGGCGTTGTGCTGATTGCACTGGCTGCCCTGTTCGTGCTCTCCATCGAGCCGGAAGTGTCCTCGCTGCGCGCTGCCTGGATGGGTGGGTGTGTCGCACTCATGGGTGTCCTTGGGAGGCGAGTGCCGTTCTCGGTCGTGCTGTCGATCAGCCTCATGCTGCTGCTGATCGCCGATCCGCTCTCGGCACGCGATCCTGGACTGCAACTGAGTTTCGCGGCGATCCTTGGACTCCGCATCGGCGCCGAACATGTGCAGCGGTGGATGAGCCGTGTTCTGCGAGGACCACACCTCACGATGGTGTTGCTTCGGCGCGTACTGCAGCCGCTTTGGGCTGCCATCGGCGCATGGACCGCCACACTACCCGTGATCTGGATGCACTTCGGTTCGGTGCCGCTCCTGTGCATTCCATGCACGCTGCTTCTGTCTCCCGCCTTCGCGTTGATGATCGTTCTTGCAAACGCAGCGGTCGCGCTCGATCCGATCTGGCGGTGGGGCGGACACATGGTTGGGCAGGCGGCCGTTCTCGATGCGCGGCTTGTGCTTGGGATTGCACGCGAGACCGCGCAGTGGCCGGGTGCTCTTCCAACGCCAGCTCGTGGTTGGGCCATCAAGGATGAGATTCCGTGGCGCGTTCGAATCGACATGCTTGATGTCGGCAACGGTTCATGCCACCTGATTCGATGTGACGGCGCCTGTGTCTTGTACGACTGCGGCAGTCTTGGGGCGACGGCGGCCGGCTCACGAACCGTTCTTCCCGCGCTCTTTGCTCTCGGCGTTGAAAGCATCGACTGTGTGATCATCTCCCACCCGAACATTGATCACTTCGGCGCGCTTCCCGAAATCGTGCGCGGCATCGATGTGGGGGAGGTCATCGTGTCGGATGCGTTCCTCCGGTGGTCGGACCAAGAGGATGGGCCTGTGGCTGCCGCGGTTCGAGCGGTGGGAGACGCGCGGGTACCCATTCGCTGTGTGCGGGCCGGTGATGTCGCATCGCTTGGTGCGATGAGGGTGTCTGTGATTCATCCGCCGGGGGATGATCGTTCGCTTGATGCGAATGATGGCAGTTTGGTCATCCGCGTCGATGCGGGGGCTGTTTCCATTCTGATGACGGGCGACCTTGCGCGAAAGGGTTGCCCACTCCTGCTCGCATCGGGTGAAGAGATGCTCTCCGGCGTCCACGTGCTTGAACTGCCACACCATGGCAGCTTTCAGCCGGCGGCCGCGGCGCTGGTTGAGCGCATCCAAGCGCCGGTTGTCCTGCAGTCCACGGGTCAACAGCGCTGGCAGGGGGATCGCTGGGAGCCGTTGCTTGACGGCTCCATTCGGCTCGTGACGGCACGCGACCGTGCGTGTGCGGTGCTCCTCGACGACGCGGGACTTCTTCATGTCGGGCGGTGGGAGGGCACTCGCTACACATGGAGTGCCACGGACATTCGGCTGCCGATGGGGCCGGATTCAGTTGGCGTTGATGAGCAGGGGCCGCGCGAGCATGACGGTATCGCCCGCTGGTCCATTCCCAGCTTCTTCGACTTCGATTTCAAGCGCACCCGCAACGACTGGCAGCGTGATCGGAAGACGCGGATTGGTGCCAGACATCGGCTGACGAAGCAGTTCCCTTCCTCCCTGACGGACAACGAACACCACATCGCTCCATCGACGCAGTGCGAGTGGAATCTCCGCCGTCGCCGACAGGGTGGTGAACCCCTCGGGGACTTCGTAGACGAGCCGTATCGGCCCCCGAAGTGTGATGGTTGCCGCCGAGAGGGGGGCGCTCCGCACATCTGCAACCAGCGGCGGTTCACGGTGCGCACGCGGGAGCGCCGCGGCCGTTGGATTTTCAACCCGAGGCGCTTGATCGGCAAGAGATCGAATCCGCGCGGGTTGCAACGCGACGCCTTCGATGTCGTCGGGCATCAATGGCAAGTTCGACTTGCCCGCGACGAGCGTGAGACCACGCAGTGCAAAGCCGCCCGCGAACCCGCCGTCGATCCGCGCCGCATCCAAAACCGACCCATCGTCGAGCCACACTCGAATCGGTCCGCCCTTCTGCGCCGCGTGCACGAGTGCAATCCCGGCAATTCGTTCAACGGGCACACGCTGAACGCTGCCCTGAACCTCCATCTCAACCTCGGCGCCCACCGACTTCACAAATCCACAAACTCGGTCGCCATTGCGGAGCACAATCACATCAGATTCAGAGGCCACGAGTGCGGTTGGAAGCGGCTCGAACTGGATCCGTGCCGTCTGATCGACTGGCAACGAGACCACTCCAAGACCGGCGTGCTTCCAACGGGAGACACTCCCGCTCTCGGCCTCCGCAAAACCTCCGAATGATCCGACCAATATCTGTCCATCGGCAAGCTGCGCGAGCGCGAATGGACGTCGCTGCGGCGATGCACGATCGCGTCTTGGGATCCAACCAATCGCGCCCTGCAACAAGTCTGATCCATCTGTTCCACGCACAGCACCGGTCGCGTCGAGAACTCCGGCTTGCCACGAACCGTTTGCGGCAAGCACATCGATTTCGGTGGGGGTCTGTGCCGCCTGCGGCTGAGCAACCGCGAGAAGTGATGCGAGGAGAACTGCAAGCATGGTTCAGCGCTGGAAAATGGGAAGGTACCGCCCGGGCATCTGAAGCACGATGAGTGCCATCGATGTTGCGTACGACTCGCCGGCCTGATGGTCCATCCACGATCCGTCGCCACTCTGCTCTTCAACAAGTTCGGCCCGCGCGCGGCGCCACCAGTTCTGCCACCGATCGCCGCCCGCCAGATACATCGCCTGCGTCGTGTAGTACTGCCCGTAGTAGTAGTGCGCCTGCGACTGCGGGCCGCCAATCGCGCCGACGCCCGCATTGCCCTCGAGGTAATCCAAGCCGCGTTCAATCGAATCGTCCTCGTAGATGCCCGCATAGAACAGGCTTGCGACACCCGCCGCGGTGCGCGGCCACGCGCTCGTGCCCGGCTGCCGCATGTAGCGGAAGCCGCCATCGGGATTCTGACAATCGCGCACATAACGAACCGCGCGATCAATCGTCTCGCGCGGCACCTTGATGCCGGCGTTGCGTGCGCTGCGAAGCGCCATCACTTCGCAGATCGTCACGGAGACATCCGCGTCATAGGGAACTGGGTTGTATCGCCAACCACCCTCGTCGTTCTGACTGTTGATGATCAGATCAATCGCGCGAACAAGCGCGTCACGCACACGACCATCACTCGGATTCATGCCATAGATCTCGCCGAGAAAGAGCGTGGCGAAGCCGTGCCCGTACATCGGTCCCGTCGTTCCATCGGTCGCCAGAAGACCGCTCTCTGCCGTGTTTCGGAGTACGAACTCCAGAGCCTTCGCAACCTGTTCGCCGTAACGACCCCGTCCTGGCAGGTTGCCATCGGCCATGAATGCCAACCCACCGAGCGCCGCGACGGCGATATGACGACCGTACCGACCGCGCCCAAACGAACCATCCTCATTCTGCACCTCTGCGAGATACGCGAGCCCGCGCTCGATCGCCTTCTGCTGCGCTGGGTTGATCTCATCCTCTGCTGGCCTGTTTTCCGCGCCCACCGCCGCTCCGCGTTGTGCCGAGGGATCCGCTGCGCGCGGCGTGACCTGCTTCGCATCTTGGGACGCCGCTGCGCCAACCACCACCACGCCCCCGCACAAACACGCTGCCGACCACGCCTGCAATGACGCTGCGCCAAACCACTTCATCGCCCTCATCGCTTTGCCTCCTCTGCGATGCGGCGGTAGTAGGCCTCTGTCCAGCGCCGATACACGGATGACATCTTCTCGCGAACGCCTTGCTGCACCATGTCACGTGTTCGCGGTGGCAAGTTGCCCCACTCCGAATCGGTCTCAGAAAGCGCACCCCCTTCAATCGGATCAACCTGCTCCGGCAACTCGCCGGGGGTGTTCCCATCTCCGCTCTGCTGGCGCTGCTCGTTTCCCTGCTGTGCCTCGCGCCCAGCGCGGCGCTGCGCCTCCTCGCGACGACGTCGTTCGGCGGCCTGCTCTGCCGTCTCGCCTGGCCTCTGATCCTTCCCGCCTTGTTGCTGCTGTTGGTCTGATGACGAACTGCTGGAACGACTGGAGCTGCTTGAACTGGATTGTTGCTGCTGTTGCTGCTGTTGCTGCTCTGCCGTGTTGATCAGCGCATCAAGCCGAGCGAGCACGTCCTCCTGGACACGCTGGACAGCTGTACCAAAATCACGCTCGCCAAGCAGCACGCCGCTTCGCCGCATTCCCTCGATGGCAGCTTCTAGCGTGTTCTTTGCCTCCTGCTCGGTCAGGACTCTCTTGAGATTGCTTGATCGGTCGCGTGCGCTCTCCTGCGCGGATTTCGCTCCATCACCTTCGCCGATTCCAAGAAGTTCATCGAGTGAGCGCTCTCCATCCGCTGTGGGCGGCTTCGGATCCTGTTGGGTCGCCGCAGCTGGCGGCGTCGGTGGTGGATCGGTTCGCGGAGTCTGTGCGAGAACACAGGGGGTGGCGACACACACGACGACCCAAGCACCCATGTATGTGCCGATCTTCATGGTGCCTCCTCGTCGCTCGCGTCGCTCCCGTCTTCTTTCGGTGGAACGATCGTCGCGCCCCGTTCCTGCATCTGCCGCTCCACTTCGCGGCGAAGCTCGTCGGCAAGTGCCGCCACCGACTCCTGTCGCCTCATCAACTGGGCGGCTCGCTCCACCTGCTCCGGTGTGCTTGCTGCGGTCTTCGTGCGGTCGTAGATGCGCTGCTGCAGGGAGCGAATGACCTTTAGTTCGGCAAGCGGCGGGATCGCCGGCTTGTCGCCACCGCTCCCACCGCCACCGCCGCCGCCCGCTTGGGTGCCCTCGTCCGCGAATGGATCCTTCTTCTTCTTTCCAGACTGCCCAAGGGCGTCTGCGATCTCGCGAACCGTCTGAAGCACTTCGCGCTGAGCCTGAGTGGTCGCCTGCGTCGGAAGACCCTTGCGCAGGTCTTCGGCGGCATCGGAGGAACTTTCCCCCGCAACATCCAGTGCCTCCACAAACGCCGCAGACTTCTTGACATCGTCCGATGCGTTCACAATCTCACGAATCATCTGGCCGATTTGCTCCTGATCGACACCGAGCCGCCGTGCCTCGACAAGTGCACGGCGATCACCAGTGACCCCAACAAGCGCACTTGATGCGGTCCAAACACCCTCTTGGCGCTCCGCCAATTCCCTGAACTTCTTGGCAAGTTCCTCTGCTCGCTGTTGGCGCTCCTGTTCTTCCGCTCGCCGCTCCTGCTGGCGTACCGCATCGAGCGCCTCTCGGAACAACTGTGTTGCACGGACTGTTTGCTCTTGGCCAACGCCGACCTCAACGGGCGAAGCGCCGAGCGCCTCAGCGGCACGGAGTTCAGCCTCTGATCCCCGCTCGACAAGCCTCACAATTCGCTGCATGCTCGATCCACCCATCCGTGCCTGGTCCGCAACGGCTGCTGCGTTCACCGCGACATCCGACGCTTGGCGCGCGGCCGCCGGAGATCCGCTTGCCACATCCTCTGAACTTGCTGCAACAAGGCCGATGACGCTCTCTTGTGCGCTCTCTGCCTCTCGGATGATCTGCTCGAGTGCTTGCGCAACCGTCGCAAGCCGCCGCTTGAGCGACTGGGCGCGACTCGTGTCGCTCTCCTCAAGATCCTGCATCATGCGCTGCACCGTCTGCATGGCGCTCGCCGATGCCTGCTGCGCTGCGTCCATCTTGTTGGCACGGGTTGAACGCTCGGCCTGCTCCATCCGAGACTGCAGGGATTCGCTCTCGCCTCGCTGCGCCGCCTGTCGCAAGCTCTGTGCGCGCACGGGGTCATCACCGCTGACCCGCTCTGCTCGTTGGCGGAGATCCTCCATCGCCTCGCGTGCGGCCTGCGCCGCATCGCGCGTTGCCTGGGCTGCGCGCTCAAGACCCGCGAGTTCTTCGGCACCAAGTTCCGCTTCACTCCTTCCGATCGTCTTCGCTGCAGCGCGTGTTCGTTCCGCATCCGCCTTGGCTATCGCATCCACAACCCGCTGCAGCCGCTGCGTGGCGGCGAATGATTCGCGGTCGCGGTCAAGCAATTCAGAGAGATCCCCAAGCTCTGAGTCCACTTCCTGCTGCGCCGCCTTCGCCTGCTCCATGAGTCCGGCTACCTCGCCTGATTCCGGCGCCTCCGCCCCTTGCTTGCTCGCTTCCTGCAGGGCATTCCTCGCTCGGTCACTCTGCGCCTGTGCGACCTCTGTGATGTCTCCAGCTGCATCGAGCAGGCTTTCGGTGGCGTCGTCATCCGCATTGTTCTGCTCGAGCCTCGCGCGAAGTGAGGCAAGCATTCTTGCGAGGGATCCAATGCGCTCACCAACCTCGGCCTGCGGTCGAACTTCGGCCGAGGCGTCGTCGTCACGCTCAACCAAGGCTCGCTGGCGTTCACCAGCCCGCTGCGCTGCTTGACGGATCGCCGCCAACACGCTCCGCGTCTCTTCGGAGAACTGTTCTTCGCTGATGATCTTCAGACGACGCGGACCCGACAGCACCGGCGCTCGACGAAGTCCATCGGTCAGCAGTGAGTCCACGGCAACGGCAACGACCTCAATGACATCGCCAGCCTTGCCGCCTGATGAGGAAACATCGAGCACCGTCGATGCCTCGACCTCCCGCTGGCCATCGCCCACAGTGGTCGTCAAACGCTGCTGCCAAACTGTGCCGAGCGATGC
>VGXN01000065.1 GCA_016873335.1 Phycisphaerae bacterium
TGGATCGGCATACGCCTGATGATGTGGATCGCCGTGGCAGTGGACGAGGTCGGTCCTCGGCGTGGCGCATGGGCGAGCATCAATCGGTCTTGGCAGATCACGCGGGGATCTGCGCTGTCACTGTTTGGGCTGTTGCTCACCGCATCACTGATGGCTGCGTTCACGTTGGTTCTGTGCTGCGCACCGTACTTCCTTGTTGGAGTTCCCCTGTACATCACGCTGTTTGGACTGGCGTATGCCATGCTGAGCCAGCAGGAGATGGCTCGCGATGCCTCGGCAAACGCTGCGCCGTGATGCGCGGGTGCTGGCGACCACCGCACTCGATCACCATCGACCCGCGCTTGTCTGGGCGGGGACACTGACGGCGCTCACGACCATTGTGCCGCTGATTGTTGGGGCCATCGCGCTGCTGCAGCCTGGGGCCATCCCAACTTCGACCGCCACCATGCAAGCCGACGAAGCGCTGCAGGCGCTGGGCAGTGTGCTTGCGTCTGCAGGGTTGCGCGCGCTTGTCAGCATCGGCTTCCTGCTGCTCTTGGCGTTGCCGCTTTCCTATGGAGCGGCGTACATCGGTGTGCGCGCCATTCGGGGCGAACCCCCCCGCACGGCGGATCTCCTTCTGCCGTTTCAGCGACCGATCGCGTTCGGTGGATTTGCCCTTCTGCTCATCGCATCGGGGCTGGTGCCACTCGTGGCGTGGATGATCGCGGCCGTCGCCGTCGGTGTCGTCGTGACGCTTGCACTGCTCGGATCCACACCCGACCCAGCCGACATGATGCTGCCGATGCTGTGGACCGTGTTGCTCGTGGGTGTTCCATTCATCTTCATCAGCATCTACTTTCAGTTCCGCCTCGTGTTTGGTGGGATCGCAGCGATCGACCCTTCATGCGGGCGTGTTGGTGGATGGGGGTCGACGGTGCTTTCGTGGCGTCTCACTCGCGGACAGAATCTGCCGCTCAGTTGGGTTGCGTGGGACGCGCTCGTTGCACTCGGAGCGAGTGTGCTTCGCGACTTCGGACTTGGCATCGTGACCCGCGGGCTGCCCGAGGTTGTGGCGCTCTTCTGCGCGAGCTATGAACTGCTGCTGCGGCGATTGCAGGAGCAATCCGCTTCACGGCATGGTTCGCAGTGAGCCGTCGCATCGCCCACGCCGCCGAGTGCACTCACCGCCCGCGCTTCGATGCACGAAGCGATGTCGTGACTCTCTTCGACGCTCATGTCGGGCGGCAGACGAATATGCATGTCGATCCAGTGGTTCCGACCATCATGGCGGCAGCGAACTTTGTGGAAGGAACAGATCGTGGGCGTTGCCGTCCCGCGGGGCAGGTGTGCCGACAGCAGTTCGCGCAGCGCATGAATGTCTCGTTCATCCTGACGGTCGATCAGCAGATCCACCGACTTCAGGGCAATGCGCGCGCCCATCACGATCAGCACGATCCCAAGACAGATCGCGACCGCCGGGTCGATCCACCACACGCCGAGCAGTCGAACCGCAACGAGACTGCCAATGACCGCGGCCGTCGTGATGGAGTCGGACAGCAGATGCATGCCGTCCGCGGTGAGCGCGGAGGAGTTGCTGCGCCGTCCAGCGCGAATGAGGAGCCATGCCAGCGCGAGATTGATGAGTCCGCCGGCGAGCATGAGTGCGATCCCCAGGCCCGTGTTTGAGATCGGCTCCTGCCGTTCGAGTATGGATCGGATGGCGTGCATCAGCACGAACGCACCTGCCGCCACGAGCATGCCGCCTTCGATGGCCGCGCTGATGAACTCCACCCGACCGTGACCATAGGGGTGATCCTCATCGGCCGGCACAGCGGACATTCGCACGGCCCAGAGCGTCATCACGCTCGCCGCGACGTTCACAATCGATTCGAGCGCGTCGGAGAGGACAGCATCGGACTTGGTCCACCACCACGCCGCGAGTTTGATGCCAAGAATGACAACCGATGCGGCAGCAGCGAGTGTGGCGAGTGACTTGGGCGATGTCACGCGTGAGATCGTACGAGCCGAAGGTTGCGCCTCTACGATGGTTGCGTGAACAATCCTGGTTCCCCTCGTCGTGACTTCCGCAAATCGGACCGTTCCGCGGACTCGGGCGGCCGCACTGGTGGCGCGAAGCGCTTTGGTGTAGGTCGTGGCGGAGGTTCTCGCCGTGAAACGTGGAAGCGATCTTCTGCGCCGAACTCGCCGCGTCCCGCCTCGGTGCGCATTGCCGCAGCACGAGCCGATCTTGAACTCGCACTGCGCGCACTGGAGACAGCGACAAACTCGCTGCGCCGCGAATCTCTTCGCGTGCCTTCGGCGGTTGCGCTCGAACACGCGAAGGAGTTGGACCGAGAAGCGATGTTTGGACCGTGGTCCCGCCTTCGTAGTGCACTTGCGGATGTCGAGAGGCTGTGCTCGGTCGTGGAAAGGCTGAAGTTCCCGCCAAAACCATTTGCCCCTCGCGCGTTTCGTCCTAAACTGGACAGGTGATTTTTCACGGACTTTCGATTCTTGTTGCCTGTGCCACGCTTGGCCAGGATCTGCCAAGGGCAGCGAACCCCGGAGCCTCGGCGCTCCGGGACTGGCCAGAGTTGGGGCAGTGGTTGCCGCCCAAGGTGCGAGTGGAAAGGGCGCAGGTATTCAGCCGCAGTCTCGATCGCAGATCGTGCGTGATCTGGGGGAGCGACGGGCGTGGACCCGTGAACATCGTTGTGGCTCAGCGGGATGGGCAGATCGCGGCGACGCTTGTGGACGGGGACGGATCCCGCTTCTGGGCACGCGGTGCCGTTGGCGCAGCACTCGATTTTGATCCACTCCCAGAGGAGGCTCTGCGGGACTGCGGCGGTGCAGTCGTTGCGCCTGATCCCCTCCTTCTGGCAAGCCACGCCGCGCAGGTGGAGGGCGGCATTGCGGGTGCGTGCAACGATGCGGAGACGGTGGATGTGCTTGTCTTGACGACGCCTGGTGCCGAGTCGCAGGCGGGCGGGGCAGCGCAACTTGGCGCGCTGGTTGACCTTGCCGAGACCAGTGCGAATGCCGCCTACATCAACAGCCAGACATCGATGCGCATCCGCGTGCTCTTCGATCTTCGCGTGTCGTACACAGAACAGCTCTTCGGTACCGATCTGTCGACGCTCGCCAATCCGACGGATGGCACGCTCGACTTCATCCATCAGGTGCGCGACGCGGCGGGTGCCGATCTCGTGGCGATGATTCGTACATCAGGCGAGTACTGCGGCATCGCCTATCTGCTGCCGGCCAATGAGCCGTCATCATCCGGCATCGGCTTCAGCGTGACGGCGTGGGGCTGTCTTGCATCGCAGACCTTTGCGCACGAGCTCGGTCACAACATGGGCTGCTGCCACGCGCCCAATGATGGTGGCGGCTGCACATCGGGCGGGATTTTCCCGCAGTCCGTCGGTCATCGCTTTACTGCCACCAACGGCACGATGTACCGCACGGTGATGGCCTATGCGCCCGGCAACCGCATCGATCACTTCTCGAATCCACTTGTGAATTATTCGGGGACACCGACGGGGATTGCCGCGACGGCAGGCGATCCCGGCCGCGACAACGCGGGAACGCTCAGCACGACGCGGGAGGCGATGCGTGGATTCCGATGTGCTGCACCGAGCGGTTTGTTCGGTGACTGCGATCAGGATGGGAGGATCGATGTGCTGCAATTGGCGAGTGGTGCAGCCAGCGACTGCGATGGCAATGGTGTGCTCGATCGGTGCGATCTTGCAAGCACGACCCTGTGTGCAGCTCCATCACGGTTTGTGTGCAGCGGCGGCGTGATCACTGGTGTTTCGCCGCAGCCCGCGGTCTTGGACAACTTCTTTGGGTTCGCGGTCGCGACCGACGGGAAGACATTGGCTGTGGGCAGTTACGGCGATGATGTGGGCGGTGCCTTCGCGGGAAGTACGGCGGTGTATTCGATCGATGGGGTGAACACACAACTCGTTGCGACACTCCGCCATGTCGGTCCAGCCGCATTCGATCTCTTTGGTCGCGCGCTGGCGGTCGATGGAGACACGCTTGCGATTTCGGCTGAGTCGCGTGATGTCGCGGGGCTGCAGGCAGTGGGTGATGTCACGATCTTCAAGAAGTCGGCGACTGGAGCACCGTGGCAAGTTCAGGCAACGCTTGCGCCGCCCACGGCCACCGAAGCCGCACGATTCGGTGTGGCCGTCGCCCTTGCGGGCGATGTTCTTGTCGTTGGCTCGCCGCAGGTGCAAACCGACAGTGGACCACCGCAGCGTGGGCGCGCGTACATCTATCAGCGGAGCGGGAGCAGTTGGACGCTCGTGAAGACCCTCGACCCGCTTGATCAGACCAATCAAGGCAATTTTGGATTCTCGGTCGACGTCGCGGGAGACACGGTCGTGGTTGGGGCTCCATATGTGACCGATTCGAGCGGAGTCGAAGTGGGAGCCGCCTACGTGTCGCGTCGCATCGGTGGCGTGTGGCAGTCCGCCGAGAGACTCGTGCAGTTGCCGCCAACGCGCATGCGTGCCGGCTCCGCGGTCGCGACGAGCGGTGACCGCGTGTTTGTGGGTGCTCCTGGGACAGGACCGCAGTCCGGTTCCACGCAGTCAGGCGTGCATGTGATGGAGCGAACGGGCAGCACTTGGCAGCCCGTGCAACTCATCGAGGCATCATCGTCGGTGAATGGACCGAAGTTCGGTTCACGCCTCGCAGTGGATGGAGATCGCCTGCTCGTTGGCTCTTGGGGCACGACGGACAGCAACGGACAGCATGAGTACTTCGTCCTCACGGGTGGGTCGTGGGAATCGACTGGATTGCTGCGCGATGGTTTTGCGGTCGATCTGCGTGGAGAAGTGGCCGCGATCGGGGCGTACCGTGAAGTCATCAATGGTGTGGCGTGCGGCGATGCTCGGCTTGCGTTCCGATTCTCCGATGCCGATGCGGATGGTCTCGCAGATCGCTGCGAACGCGCCTTGGGCGACACCAATCTCGATGGTGCGGTCGATGGCATTGATCTCGCCGGTGTCCTTGCCGCGTGGGCAACCTCGTCGGAAGCGCAGGACTGCAACCGTGACGGGATCGTCGATGGAACGGATCTCGCTGTGGTACTTGCCAACTGGTGATGGGACAGACGGCGGGCGCGCGCCCTGAGCGCAATCACTCCGACAAGTCGTAGCCGGCGACGTAGCGCGCCACACCAGGCAGCGCTGCATGTGCGGGCAGTTCCATGCGGATCAGCTGCCGCACAAGATCGTTCATCAGCGTTGATGCGCCGAACCGGAAGAGGCTCGGTTGCAGCCAGGCCTCGCCAAGCGTCTCGTTCACCATGACGAGATAGGCAATCGCGGACTTCGCAGCGCGAATGCCGCCGGCGGGTTTCATGCCGATGCGCACCCCTGTGGCGCGGTGATGATCGCGGATCGCCTCGAGCATCACGAGGGTCACGGGCATCGTTGCCGCTGGCTGCACCTTGCCGGTGGATGTCTTGATGAACACTTCCCCGTCCGTTGGCGCAGGCAATCCTGGAACGCTGGCTGCCGCATCCATCGCCAAGTCACTCGCCCAGCGCACGTGTTCGAGCGATCCCAGTTCACCCGTTTCAAGGATGATCTTCAGGTGAACGCTGTCGCGCGGCCGACCGCATGCGGCCGCAGCGCTCGCACACATGGCGCGCACTTCACGGATTTCAAGGCGCACATCATCGCTGCGACCTGCGAGCAGCAGTCCGCGCGAGATGACCATGTCGATTTCATCCGCGCCCGATTCCACCGCACGTCTGCAGTCGTCGAGGCGCACTTCAAGCGGGAACTGACCGCTCGGGAACCCCGTTGCAACGGCGGCGATCTTGACGCTGCTTCCGGCGAGGCTGTCGCGCGCCACGGGTACGAGCGTTGGATACACGCAGATTGCCGCAGCGGATGGAAGCGGAGGATCAAAGGGCAGGTCGCTCGGTCGGAGTGCCTTCTGGCAGAGCGCGCGGACCTTCTCTGGCGAATCGCGCCCCTCAAGCGTGGTCAGATCGAGCATGGAAAGTGCCATGCGCAGCGCCTGACGCTTGGATGCAGCCTTGATGGATCGCTTGGTGAAACGCGCGGCGCGCGCTGTCACCATGACTGCATCCACGGGACGCGTGCGCATGGTCAGCGCGGGCGCGCGGAACGGAACAGCGCCGGGATGCTCTCGACCGTTCGCAACTGCATGGTGCGCGTTCCACCAACGCTTTCCACGGCGTACACAAAGAGCCGAGCGCCGCGTGTGTCGAGGACGTAGGCGCACTCGGTTGGTCGTGCGTCTGGTCCCTGTCCCGTTGTCAATGTCATGACGCTGATGCCGCCGAGGGGCGGCTGCACCGAATCACCCGCAAAGGCGGTGCTATCGATCGGTGGTTGCAGACACAGCATGACAAGAATTGTGGTGAGAACGCATGCGCTCGTCGCCAATCCCCACTCCATTCGCAGTCGCGCGCGTGTGGAGATGCTCACGGGCGTGGCCTCCCGCCCCCTGCCGCATCGACATTCAGATTGCGGTAACCAATCGGGACAATGAGCCGCGACTTCTCATTCCACATGAGGCCGATCATTTCCTCATGCGTTTCGTCGACGATGAACAGCACGCCAGCATCGATACCGCCGATGTTGCCGCCCGCCATCGAATATGTGGAGACGCTTCGGACCGCCCCGCCTTCCTGTCCGATTGCACTGCGTGCGAAGGGCACCACAACGATTGCCGCCGCGATGAGCAGGTTCGCTGCAATCAATGCTTTCAAGCGGGGCGAGCGGATGGACTTCAGTGGGGTCATGTGAGGCATCGGCCGCCGTGACCGATCACTCCTTTTCCTGCGAACGCTTCGAACCCATCAGGCTGACGAGCACGATAACCGCGGTGACAAAGAACATCGCGACATAGCCGACCCACGCTGAAGTGATGTTCTTTCCCGTGGGCTGCCGCGGTGCATTGGGGTTGGGGTTGCCATCCTGCGCAAGGCAAGGCCATGCGATGAACGCGACCGCCACAAGCACGGGCCACCACCGCCGAATCGTGGGGAGCAGCGCGTTCAAGCCTTGATGACCTCGCAGCGTGTTTGTGATGCGGGGACGCGCGACATGGCATTTCGCGTGTCGACGACCAACTTTGCGTGCTGTGCAATCGCCGTGTAGTCGACGGCATCATGGTCCGTCAGAATCAACACGCAGTCTGCCGCCGCCAATGTGGCCGGCGTGAGTGCCACAGACTTCAGATCAATGCGGTGCTTGCGCATCGACGGGAATACGGGCAGATGCGGGTCGTGATAGGTGACCTCAGCGCCGCGGTCGCGCAGCAATTCGATGATCTCTGCGGAGGGAGATTCGCGGGGATCGTCGATGTTCTTCTTGTAGGCGATGCCAAGCGCAAGCACATTCGCGCCCTTGATCGACTTCGAGTGCTCATTCAGCGCGTGCTGCGTGCGCTCGATCACATAGTGCGGCATCGAAGTGTTGATCTCGCCGGCGAGTTCGATGAATCGCGTGGTTCGGCCCACTTCGCGCGCCTTCCACGTGAGATAGAAAGGATCAATCGGGATGCAGTGACCGCCGAGCCCCGGACCCGGATAGAAGGGTTGGAAGCCGAATGGCTTGGTGCTCGCCGCTGCGATCACTTCCCAGACATCGATGTTCATGTCTGTGAGAACGATCTTCATCTCGTTGACGAGCGCGATGTTGACTGCGCGGTAGATGTTCTCGAGCAGCTTCGCGCTTTCCGCAACTTCCGCGGAAGACACGCGGTGCGCTTCCTTCACGACCTGTGTGTAGAACGCCATCGCGAGGTCGGTGGAGACCGGGTCGACACCACCCACAAGCTTTGGGATGTGCTGTGCGCTGCGACCGATGCTGCCTGGATCTTCGCGTTCGGGGCTGTACGCGAGGAAGTACTCGTCGCCGCACTTGAGCCCGCGCGCATCGAGAATCGGCTGCATTTCATCGCGCGTGGTGCCGGGGTAGGTGGTCGACTC
>VGXN01000066.1 GCA_016873335.1 Phycisphaerae bacterium
TGTCATGACCGAGCACCAACACATCGGCAATCTCGACCGCTTCGCGAAACGATTCCTGCGCAGTCCGCATGTCTTCGCAGGGCGTCAGGATGCGCCCCTGCGCGAGATGCTCTTCCGTCGCCACGGCGTCGCCCGTCACAAGCACCGTCGACGACGGATTTGCGATCAGCAGCCCTGCCATGCCGGGGGTGATGCCCGGCAGCGGGAAGAGATCGACCCCAGGCGCCAGTCGATCAGGCGCATCCTTCACACGGCGGCTGACCTCGAGCGTGAGCCGCACGAACTCCGCCGCAGCACGCGCCGCACTCCCCTCCGCTGCGGCCGTCTGCTCGCCCTCGGCGCGCTGCGAAACCTCCTCCCCCACCTGTGCAAGCCGTTCACGGTCGGGCGCGTGCATCCACCACTGCGCCGATGGGAAGAGCGAAATGCCGCGGAACAGCGCCGGATTCCTGCACGTGAGAAACACATCGGTCACCGCATCGCACCGCACGGGCGAACGCGACTGCATGCGAGGCAGCAGGATGTTCGGCGGCAGCGATGGATCCACGACGATCAGGCGCTTGCCCGACTCGATGAGCGTGGTGGTCGCATGCGCCTCGCGCACAGGTGCGCGTTCATCCCACAGCGGATGCGCCGCGAGCGTCCCGATCGACAGCACTCGATACTGCACCATCGGTCGCGGCGCTCAGTCGACCTGCGCCTCGTGGGCAAGGCGTGCGATCGAAGTGCTTGGATCACGCAGCTTCTCGGCAATCGCGAGCGCGACGTTCTCAGGAACGAACGGGCGAAGCTTGTCCACGGATCCGCCGAAACCCGCGATCTGACGGATCAGGCTCGACGAGAGGAACGCAAACGCCTCACCGGTCACCACAAAGACCGTCTCGATCTCCGCGACCTGTCGGTTGGTGATCGCCAACTGGCACTCGGATGCGAGGTCCGTGACGTTGCGGATACCGCGGATGATCCCGCACGCTCCACGCGTGCGCGCGAAATCGACCGTCAGACCCGAATAGCTCGCGAGCGAAACGGTGGCGCCCGCGGGATCGCGCCGCACGACATCCGCAACAAGCGGCTCAAGCAGTGCGAGGCGTTCATCGGCGGAGAAGAAGTCCTCCTTGTCGGGATTGCGCCCCACGGCAACCACGACCTCATCGAAGAGCCCACGCGCACGCGAAAGGACATCGAGATGTCCGAGCGTGACGGGATCGAACGACCCCGGATAGATCGCGAGATGGCGGGCGCGCGGTGTCGACGACATGCTTTGGAGTGTAGAGGTGAACGCGCTGCGCGATGCGTGTTCACGCGCCGCGCTCTCACACCGTCGCGTCAGCGCGCGGACGCCTGCCCTGCGCCGCGCGGCAGCAAACCACCGAGAATTGCGCGGAAATTCTCGCCAAAAACAAAGTTGTGCTCAGGCAACTCAAGCCCAGCGCGATTCTGATCGACATGGCTGAAGATGATCTCGGTCCTGCCGATGTCGGTCCACGCGCCATCGCGGTGATCCCATCGACTGATCACTCCCTTCGTGGATGCGCCCATGTCATCGAGCCGTTCGATCACGGCGTCGTAGCGGATCGATTGTCCCGGAGCCACATCCTGCTCGAACACGGCCTCGGTCACCTTCGCAAGGATGACCTTCTCGGCAAAGTTGCGCACACTCCCCACCAAGATGCCCGCCGTTTGCGCCATCCCCTCGAGCATCAGTGTCGCAGGCATCAACGGCTGTGCGGGTCCGTCCGCCCCCGCCGCAAAGTGCTGATGGAGATGCTCTTCGGCGAGCGAAACATTCTTCACTGCGACGAGACGCTTCGCCGGTTCATGAAGGAGGATGGCATCGATCCACAGCCAGCGCATGGTGCAATGACAACTCCCTTCGTTCGTCAGGCGAGCTTCGCCGCACTGGACTTCGCAGGGGAACCTGCCTGCAACTTGGCAGCAACGAAACTCACCAGGCTTGCGACAGTGAATATCTCGGAAACCTTCTCCAACTTCGGGTTCTTCGCGAACTCGGAGAAGTCGACATGTGGCATGCGCTCGCGCAGCAGTGCGAGACCATTTGCGTTCACAACACCGTCCTGGACATACTTGGGATCGTTGATGTTGTCGGGGAAGAGTTCCCCCTGACCGATCTTGAATCCAAACGCCTTCTCGATGCGGAACACGATGTCCAAGAAGTCGATCGACTCGGCGTGCAGATCGGTCGTCAGGCGCGCCCCCATCGTGACTTCTTCCTCATCCACGCCCAGCGCATCCACAAGCACCGTTCGAACCTTGCCAAAAATCTCATCCTGCGTCATTGCTGCGGACCTCCTGTCGTGCGTTCCGGACCCAACCGAACCGTTCGCATTGTAAAGCGTCCGCTTGCTGCTGCGCCGGGCAGCGCCTCAGCACTGCCCGCACGCACGACGGATGCGCTCCCACGGAACACCACCGTGCCATCGCCCTCGACCTTGTCGACGACCGCTTCACTGCGCAGCGAATCGCCGGGGCGGACAAAGTTGCCGTAACGCAGCGCCCGCACACCGCCAAGCACCATGCGAACGGGCTCGCGCCCTGCCGCTCGGTCCCGCGCAATCAGCGTGAGGCGGGCCGTCTGAACGAGCGCTTCCAGCATGAAAACCCCCGGCAGAACTGGAAATCCTGGGAAGTGGTCCTGCAGATACTCCTCCGCCAGCGAGACCCCTTTGAGGGTCACGGCACGGTCGGGACCGCACTCGATCACCTGATCGACATGACAGAAATGCATGTGGGGCACAGGGTAAGTGATTCGGGCGCGCCTGTCCTGCCGATAACGGGAGCATGGCAAGGAAGCCGTCTTTGGCTATCGCACGCGCGATCCCGTCTGTGGGTCTGCTCCCACCCGCATCACTCACCCGCAAGAGCATCTGGCTGGCATGTGCAGCGGTCTGGCTTTACCTCACCGCAAGCCTCATGAGTTTCTCGGCTGCCGACTGGCCGAGCAACGCGGTCGCCATTCAGCAGGACCCGCCACACAACTGGGGTGGCGTGGTTGGCGCAGTCACCGCATTCGGTCTCTATCAGGCATTCGGAATCGGCATCTGGGTGCTCTTGCTCTGCGCCGGCTACGCGCTCGGCGTGACCGCAACGGGACGCTCAGTCGCACATCCGATTGTCCGGTCCGTCGGTGCGTTTATCGCCATGCTCGCCGTGTCCGTGGTTCATGCATTGTGGCTTCCTGGATTCGGTCCGCTCGGCGGCGCCGAAGCGGGACTGATCCCCATGTGGATGGCGGACCAGTTGTGGATGCGATTCGGTGCGCTTGGCGCCAACATCTTCGCACTTGCGGGATGCCTGATCGGCTTTGTGGTCGCGGTGGATGAACTGGTCTTTGCACTCCCGGGCGCACTCGTGCGCGCGATCGAAGCGCTCGATCCCGTGTGGAAGTTCGATTACCGGGGCGCAGTCGGAAGTCTTTTTGGTGTCGGTCGACGCAGTCCGTTGCAGCCAATTCCAGTTGGCGGCGTAGAGACGGATAGCCCAGATGATGGGGCGGATGGCGATGGGAATGGGAAGGTTTCTACGGAAACTGCGCTTGACCGCCGCCGCCGACTGATCCGGGGAAACCGGGCAGCGGCGGCCGCGGCAAGCCGCGGGACGGTCCTCGAAGTGAACGAGGATGACGATGCGGGCGAGGCCTACGCCGAAGGCGAAGAGGAGGCGGATGAGACGACCGCCGTCGAGACCGACGATGCGGAAACCCCCTCGACCGAATCCCCACGTCCAGCGCTGAGTGCCGAAGAACTGCGGGAAAAAATCGCGAGAATGCCGGTGCGGATGGCAGGCGGCACGAAGGTGATCGCGCGCGACGAGGACATTCCGCGCGAGGTCGACTACACGGGCTACACCTTCCCAACGCTCGATCTCCTCGATGTGCCGGAAGAGAACTTCTCGCAGCGCATGGAGCAGTTCGTTCGCGAGCAAGCTGGCATGCTGACCGAAACGCTGCAGACCTATGAGATCGAAGGAGAGGTCGTCGGCATCGAGAGCGGGCCAGTAGTGACGCTCTACTCGGTCGAACTCGCACCAGGTACGCGCGTCGCACGACTCGACACGATCGCAAAGGACATCGCACGCGCACTCAAGGCGCCCAACATCCGCATCATCCCCAACATGACGGGCAAGTCGGCCATCGGCATCGAGGTGCCCAACCGCGAAAAGGAAAAGGTTCGGCTGCGTGAACTCATGTCGAGCGGGCATGCGGAGGGAATGCGGCTGCCGATGTTCCTCGGCAAGGACAGCGCGGGCGAGCCGCTCGTACTCGACCTCACCAAGATGCCCCACATGCTCATCGCGGGCACCACGGGCTCGGGCAAGTCCGTGTGCATGAACAGCATCATCATGAGCTGGGTCTACACCAAGCGACCCGATGAATTGAAGCTTGTGCTCGTCGATCCGAAGATGGTGGAAATGAGTCAGTTCGCGGACATCCCACACCTGATGGCGCCTGTGGTCACCGACATGAATCAGGCAACGGGCATCCTTGAGTGGACCGTCACTCGCATGGAGGAGCGTTACGAACTCTTCCGGAACACGGGCGTGCGTGACATCCTGGGCTACAACAGCCTCGGCGAGGAGGCGATCTTCGCCAAGTTGAACCCACCCGACGATGCGGCGAAGGCCCGTATCCCAAAGAAGTTGCCGTACATGGTGTTCCTCATCGATGAACTCGCCGACCTGATCCTCACGAACAAGGAAGTTGAGACGCACATTGTGCGCATCGCACAGAAGGCTCGCGCCGTGGGCATCCATCTCGTGCTTGCCACGCAGCGCCCACAAGCCAATGTGGTGACTGGCCTCATCAAGGCAAACATGCCCTGCCGCATCGGATTCAAGGTTGCCAGCGGCATGGACAGCCGAATTGTGCTCGACCAGAAGGGCGCCGAGCTGCTTCTCGGTCAGGGCGACATGATGGTCCTCACCCCAAGCGGGAGCGGTGAGCTCCGCCGATGCCAGGGCACGCTCGTGACCGACCTCGAGACCCGCAGGGTGGTCAGTTTCCTGAAGGACGTTGCGGCCCCCAGCTTTGAGCGAAGTCTCCTTGCCGTAAGGAGTTCCGTCCAGGGCGATCCGACCGAAGGTGGCGACATCGACCCCAACGAACGCGACCCCCTCTTCGACAAGGCGGTCGACATTCTCATCGAAACTGGGCGAGGGTCTGTCAGCCTTCTCCAGCGGCGGCTTGCCATCGGCTACGGGCGCGCCTCGCGCCTGGTCGACCAGATGTCGCTCGCCGGCATCCTGTCTGATCACAAGGGCTCGGTCGCGCGCGAGGTGCTGATCACCTCGGAAGACTGGGACCGTATGAAGCAGATGGAGGCGAACGGTGGCGATGAGTCGGACGAGTTGACGGTCGAACCTGTCGACGAGGATTGACCTGACTGCCCCGTTTTTGCCCGGGTGCCCTTGCGATTTCTGCCGCATCGTGTGTAATGCACCCGTTCGACTGCGGCTCGCCTGAGAACGCCCGCAGCGAGGAACGGATTCCTCGCGACGGTCTTTGGAGAGATGATCAGGCGCGCCAACCCACGGAAGGGCGGCTCCATGATTGCACATCAGAAGACAGTGAAGTCGACGCACTACGACCTGCGGCGCCAAGATGGTTCGCTGCACACGGGCCTGACGCCAGCGGACATCCGCGCGATGGCTCAGCGCGGCGATCTCTTCAGCGACGACATGCTCTGCCGCGAAGGCGACGATCGGTGGCGCCCTGCCTCGTCACTCTCAGGCATCACCGTGCAGCAGCGTGCGCCCGCGGCTGCGCCAACACCGGCACTCGTGGTGCCACCAGAACCGCAACCGAACCCGCTTGAGGAGGCGGTTGCTGCCGCGGAGCACCGCGCGAACCAATTGCAGACGGCACTCGACCGCCTGATGGAGCAGCACGACGGTCTCCGCGATCAGGTCGCGGAGCATGTGTCCACGGTGCAGCGGCTCCACGGTGAAATCCAGCAGCACGAGGAAGCGCGCACATCGCTCGAAGATCAACTGCAACAGGCACGCGCAGCGACGGATCAAGCGCACACACTGACGCAGGAAGTCGCGCAGCTCCGTTCGGAGTCCGCGAAGCTCCATGCTCGCTGCGATGCGGCTGAACGCGAGGCGGCGCATTCGCAAGGTATCGAGCAGCGACTCGAGTACACCATCGTCGACCTGCGCAGAGAACTCGCATCGACGCGCGATCGAACTTCCGCAGGTGACAACGAAGTGCATCGGCTGCGCACCACCGTCGAGGGGCTCGAAGCGCAACTGCTTCGAGCCACGGCAGAAGGTGCCGCCCGTCAGACCAGCGTTTCGCAGCAGGCGATCGACGATCTCCATCGTCAACTCCAGGCAGCCCGCGCAAGCACGGCGGCCGCTGAATCGGACCGCGAGCAACTGCTCGAATCCTTGAGTACCGCGCAGAATGCCCTGCGAACGTCCGATGATCTGCGGCGCGCACTCGAGAAGTCGCTTGGCGGGCTGAAGTCGTCCACCAGTGGTCACACCGCTGAACTCGCCGCCGCACGTCAGGTTGCGGGCGAGGCACAAGCAGCGCTCGCGGCAATGGCGGCGCGCGTTGAAGGCGCTGAAACCGCTGCCGAGAGCGCACGCCGTGCACTTCTTGACCAAGCGGAACGCTCGCGCACAGCGACCTCCTCCCATGACGCGGCGCTTGTGGCGCGTGATGCTGCCATCGCCGACCGCGACCATGCGCTTGCCGAGCGTGACTCCACGCGGCTTGCCGTGGGTGCGACGCAGGTGGACCTGTTGGCTGCGCGGCGCGACATCGATGCGCTTCGCCATGAACTCGAGTCGGCGCGGACGGCAATTGCGGATCAGACGGCGCGTGCGTGTGGACTTGAGCGTTCCGTTGCGGACACGCAGGTGCTCGCGGACGGACTGCGCGGCGAGCGCGACGAGACTCGCGCCGCGGCGGTTGCGCTGCAACAGCAATTGGATGCGCTTCGAGCGCGTCTGACCGCTCAGGAACGCGATGCCGAGGCGATGCTTGAGCGGCTGTCGGCGACGGATGCGCTTGCTGCCATGCTGCGCGAAGAGCGCGAAGCCGCGCGCGTGCAGAGCACGCAACTCGCCGATGAACTCCAGTCGGCGCATCAACAGCGGGTCGATCTCGCGGCTCGCGCGTCATCGCTTGAGCGCGAGGTTGCGGACGAGCGTGCGAAGGTGGTGGCCCGGGACGAACTCATCTTCCGCGATTCGCTCCGCGCAGAGGAGCGCGAGCGAGACAACCGCGGATTGCAGGCGGAGATCGCGCAGTTGCGCGCAGACCTTGCCGCGCAGCAGTGCCGTGCGGACGACGCCGCCGGACAGTCCGCTGCGCTGCAGCGAGACCTGCATGACGCGCGGTGCCGCGCGGCAGATCAGACGGACGAGCTGACCGCCGCCGCGCGGCGGGTTGAAGAACTCGCGACCAAGGAGGAAGCCGCGCGTGCCTCTCTGTTGGCGGCGACACGCGAGCGCGACGAACTGTCGGCGGCGTTCTCCTCCGCGCAGGCGGCGGTGGCGGCCCGCGAGCAGCAGGTCGCGGCTGAACGCAGCCTGCGCGATCAGGCGGAGGGAAGTTCGCGGCAACTGCTGACGAGTTATGAGAAGCTGGCGGAGGAGACGAGCCGCCGCATCGCTGACCTTGAGGTGAAACTCGCTTCGTCTGCGCATGAGATCCAAGCTGGTCTTGCCCGCGAGTCGCAGGCGGCAGCAGCTCTCGGCGCCGCACAGGGCGAGGCGCAGTCCCTTCAGCAGAAACTCACCGCTGCTGCCGAGCAGCGGAGCGCGCTCACGCGCGATCGTGATTCCTTCGCCAAGCGCGCTTCCGCGGAAGCCGCAGCCCGCGCGGCAGCGGAGGACAAGATCACCGCTGCACAGGAGCGTGCGCGTCAAGCCGAGCG
>VGXN01000067.1 GCA_016873335.1 Phycisphaerae bacterium
CCGCGACTTCAGGGTGCCGCTCGAGCAGAATCTCGAAGGCAGCGCGGTCAAGCGCGTAGACATCGCTGTACTCGGTCGCGCGCACGCTTGCGTTGCGTGGCTGCCGCTTGAAGAGCGCGATCTCGCCGAAGAAATCGCCATCCCGCAACGCGCCAATCACCTGCCCATCTTCCTTGACCACCTCGAGGACACCCTTGATGAGGAAGTACATGCGATCACCCTCCTCGCCTGCACGGCAGATGTACTCCCCCGGGACATAGATGTCGGGCTTCAGGCTCAGCGCAACGGCATCGACAAAGTCCACAGGCAGCGCGGCGAAGATCGGTATTCGCCTTAAAATCTGCTGCTTGAGATGCATCTCAACCTCGCGCCGCAGTCCGCTTGGAAGCGTTTCAAGGAAATGCGACTCATCGAACCCAAGCCGCTCCTGCCAGATGTGCGCGTAGTAGTCCTGAATGCGCCTGCGAGTTTCTGGCGGCAGTCGTCGATACTTGATGAACGCATTCAACTGATCGAGGTTCTCGAAGTAGTGCGCCTTTGCCGGATCGCGCTTGGCGAGCATGCTCGCGACATTTCCGATCACATACCCGTACACCGCGACGCCACACAGCATCACGCACAGCGCAAAGATGCGCTGGACATTCGTCACGGGTGTCGTCTCGCCGTACCCGATGGTGGTGAGCGTCTCGATCACCCAGTAGATCGACTGCAGATAGCGCGTTGGCCCGTCCCCTTCATAGGTGGGCGTGATCGTGGACCACATGCACGCAAGCCAGTGCGCACTGATGAGAAGCCAGAACGCGAAGAACGCCAGCTTCAGCGAGTCGCCCCACTGCACCAGACTGACACGCCAAACATGCATGGAACGCGCGACACGGAGCACCTTGCAGACCAGCGGCAGCGCAGTGGTCGCATTGGCGCTGAACCAGAGCAGCGGCAATGCGGCCATCGCATCGACGACGATCCAGACACTGCCTTCGCCTGCTGAAGCGGAGTGCGACGATCCAGCACGGAGTTTCGATCGCGCCCGAAAGCGCAGGATCAGATCGGCAAGAAACAGGAGTTGCACCAACCGCAGCCCCGGCATGCCCACCATCGGATGATCCACCGAAAAGGCAAGCCGAACAGGAACGGCAATCGCCACTGCGATCGACAGGACAGTGACGAGTGCGTCCCAAGCCTTGCGCATCAGAGCATCCGAATCCGCCGCATGAAGAGCACGAGAATGAGGGCAATGACGATGACCACGCACCAGAACGCACCGTATGCCCACTCAACCTTCAGTTCAGGCAGCACCTCGAAGTTCATCCCATACACGCCGCACAGGAAGGTCAAAGGCAGGAAAATCACGCTGACGACGGTCAACTTGCTCATCACCTTGTTGGTGTTGTGCGCCACCATCGACATGTAGTTGTTCAGGGAGTCGGAGAGGATGTCGCGATCCACCAGCACGTCCTGCAGGATGCGTTCCACCGTGCCGACCATGTTGCCAAGAAAGCCTTGCGATGCTTCGCTCACAAACGCGGACTTCCGCGCCGAGAGGTCCGTGAGCACGGTCCGCGCGGGCAGCACCACCTTTCGGAAATGCAACAAGTGCGAACCCAGTTCGGATGCATCGCGAAAGATCGACTCGTCAGGGCTTCCTGCGAGCGCCTGCTGAATGTTCACAACGCGGTCCTCAAAGGACTTCTGAACGGATGCGAAGTTGTCCAGCAGATGATCCCACAACTCGTACAGCAAGAAGCTTGGGGTTGCCGCATGGCGCACGAAGTCCGTCAGATATTCGCGCTTGACTGCACGCAGAAACTCGGGTGCGCCACGATGTACGGTCACGAGCGCATGTGCTGAAATGACCACATCGAGCCGCTCCTGGGTGAACAGTTCGCCGTCCAAGCGACACCCCACGAGCACCAAGTGGATGCACTGCTCGTATCTGGAGAACTGGATCGCAGGCTCTTCGGTGCGGGCATGATCCAGCACCTGAGCGGGACAAAGCCCCTGTGTGACGAGCGCATCCGCAGGCGCACCTCCGTCGGCATCGAGATGCAGATCGACCCAACAGAACTTCCCCGACCGACCCGCATCTGGGACTCGATCAAGCGAGATGGGCTCGAAGGTCTTTGACTTGAAGTCAAGGGACATCACGGACACGGATGGTTGATCCGCTGCCGCACCACCTGTCTCGGGAGATTTGGTTTGCATGGCGATTCAGCGCTGACACATACCACGCGCCCAGGCGCGCTCTATCGCGCGGATAGTAGTGCTCTGTGAATGACTGGTCACCCGCCCCACGGCGCACCAGCCGTCGCCCGTGGATCTGGAAGCGCAAGCACATACTCAGCCTCCGCGAGCACTTCGTCCATGGAAATCGCGGTCATCGATGCGGTCGGGCGCTGCATGTCAAGCGGCTCCGCCGCGAGATCGCGCTCATGTGTCGATCGATCCTGAATGGTGCTGATGTGTCCGTTGCGGAACGAACCCCCGTCGTACGGAAAGTCGTACTCCACAGGTGCGAAGTTGTTCCACGGTGCCCAACCACGGATGGGCGTCGGGCCGTAGAGCGCCACGATGGGCACATTGCATGCAGCGGCCATGTGTGTGACGGCTGTATCGACACCGAGGTACAACCGTACGCGCGAGAGAAGGCAGGAGATTGCAGCCAACCCAAGTACGCCCGCAGCCTGCACGGGCTGCACGACTGCGCGCTCCGCTGTCTCGCGCATGCGCTGCGCATCACGCTGTGCGCCCGTCCAGACAGGCTGCAGACCGTGGCGCGTGGCGATGGCATCACTGACAGCGATCCATCGTTCGAGTGGCCACTCCTTGTAGGGATAGCGCGAGAATCCGTGCAGCACGAAGCAGCGTTCAGCGCCACCATATGGATCGAGAAGTGTGGCAACGGCTGTCTCATCGGAGGTGCTCCAGAAGAGACGCGCCTCGCAGCGCGTCGGCTCGATGCCCGCCGCCTGTGCAAGCGTGACACACCACTTGATGACGGGCTTGCCACCGCGCACGGGCGCAATGTCCGTCAACACCAGACGCTTCCAAAACTCTCGTGCTCGTACGTGACTCGTCCCGGCAGCGAAGCGGCGCTGCCGACCTGCAAATGCGACGCTCAGGACCGAACGATCGGAGAAGTTCTGAGTCAATGCCCAATCTGTTCGAAGCAGCGTCTTCAGTATGTAGCCGGAACGCCCCCGCTGCTGCTCGAGCACTCGGCGAACTCGTGGATCATGCCGGACAAGATCCGTCGTACCTTTCGGGACCACCATGTCGATCGCGCACTGCGGATGATCCTGACGAATCATGTCAATCAGCGGCAACATGAGTACGACATCGCCAAACAGCCGCAGCGAGGTCAGCAGAGCGCTGTTCGGAGCGCGACTCACGCGGCAGCACTCCAACACGATGGTCGAGACTCACCAGCCACGCGGCGCTGCCCCCGTTGCCTTCGATCCGAGCGCGGGCTCGCCGAGGTAGCCCTTCCCGACGATGAACATCTCGACACTCTCGCGCCGTGATGCATCGGGCTTCATGCCCTTGACCTCGTCGAACAGCCGTTCTGTGCGACGAAGCAGCGCGGGATACTCGCCGCCCTCATAGACCTTCATCACGAGCGATCCCTTCTTGCGAAGCCAGTGCGGCAGGCGATCGAGCAGCGTGTTGCAGAGTCTGGCAGACCGCACTGCATCGCTCGCCGCATCGCCCGAGGTATCGGGTCCCATGTCGCTGAGCACCACATCGAATAGCGCGCCACCGAGCGCATCCGCCTCGATCTTCTCAAGATCCGCCTGCAGGAGCGTGACATGGGGCGGCAATCCCTTCGGCTCGATCATCTTCAAGTCGAACGCGACCACTGCGCCTGCGTGCCCAACGCGTTCGGCAGCCACCTGCGTCCAGGAGCCCGGCGCAGCGCCGACATCCAGTACGCGTTGCCCGCGCTTCAGCAGACGCTTCTTCTCATCGATCTGGATCAGCTTGAACGCGCTGCGAGCCCTGTAGCCGCATTCCTTCGCGCGGCGAAACCAGATGTCCTGCACTTCTTTCATTGCGGTGGGTCGATTGCCTTCGAGATTTCACGGGCGCGCCCGCGATCACTCCTGATGCCCGCACTGTACGAGATGATCCCGCATCTCCCAGCCGAAGCGCAGTTGTGCGAGCACTCGCACATCCGCCTCGTCGGCACCCCGCACGATTTCGATCCATCCGGGACCGATCGGGAAGTCAATCCCTTCAATGACGGCGGCCTGCATGTGTCTCAGGAGTACTCCCTGCAGGTTCGCCACCCCGACTTCCCGCATACGGCGGTCCCGATCTCCAACCAGAATGCGCGCCACCGAGGCCAGTGTCCGCGCGGTACTGTCGCGATCGCGACTCGCACGCCGCACGAGATCGAAGGCACTCCAAGACTCCACGACCACAGGATCGATCGCACCCGTATTGGGATCGCAGAGCCTGCGCGGCATTCCGCTGCCAGCACCCGTTGGGCTGAAGCGAGCCGCCCACTCATCCCAGGGGTTGCCTGATCGACCAAGCGGTGACACGGTCGCCGCAGCCAGCACTTCCTCCGAAATGCGAAGCGTGACGAGGTCGTGCTTCGGACCGAATGGAACGCGAAGCGCTGCACGCGACTCACCGCTCGCTGAGAGGAACAGCGACTCGTCGCGGTAGATGTCCACGCCGACGATGCTTGAGAAGTCGACTGCATCTGGGCAGCTTGCGAACGCCGCGCCAAACACTCGTGGATACTCGGTCGCCAGCCAGAGCGCCGCCCATCCGCCAGCCCCGTGTCCAAGAAGCACTCGTGCCGAAGGCTCGGGGATCAGCCGAAAGCGCTGCTCAAGTGCGGGGATCAACTCCTGCACGAGTGCGGATGCGCACGGTCCGTTCGCCATGCTGTCGACGAACGCGTGATGACCGTATGCGCCGCTTGGATCGAGGACCACGTGCACGGCGTTTGGCCACGCTTCGCTTCCGCTTGCGACCCGCAGCATCTGCGTCATGTCCTCGACCTGCTGCACGAACTCACCCTGCGGAGGAATCACGTACACCGTGGGCCACATTCGGCGCTTGGCATGGACATTCGAGTAATCCGCAGGAAACACGACGGCTGCACGCTGGATGACATCGCGACCGAGCGCAGCCGATCGGAGGGCGCTTCGGCGCTCGATCCACTCGACACCACGAAGCGGCGCGCGTGCACCCGCCGTGATGCGGTCATCGATGGTCAGGTGAATGCGATCTTGCGAATCGGCATCAAGTGGAACGCGCACGGGAGCGCCAATCCAGTTGCCAACCGCATCAAGGCTGGACTCATCCGCACCACCGGTGATGACCGCCTGCACGTCGAACAATCCGTCGAGCGCCTCGGGCGGGCATGGCCACCACATCCCATCACGCGAGCAGTCGAGCGTCGCCTTCACATCGCTCGGTTGGAGCGCGAACGATCCGATCGGCTGCAGTGGCGCATCGAAAGCGGTTGCGGCGGGCGCCTGCGCCTGTGCACTCGAAGCCGCACGCATACAGATGATGAGCCGCAGTGGAAGCGACGACTCCTTCAGCATCTCCTGCACAGATGGCGCGAGTTCCACTTGGATGTTGTCCGACAGGAAGACTCGCCCATCCGCCGCCGCGGCAAACATCGGCATCTTGTCACGGCGTTCACGCTGAGTCGGTTCGATGCTGCGCTGTGCAGGGAGGGCCACTGGCGTCGCCGCGGGCTGCGGAAGCGGTACCGCGCGAGGCGGACCGAGGAGCGCAATCGGCAACAGGACGGCAGCGGACAGCATGGTGGAAGCGGGATCGTAAAGGGGTTGCCCGCTAGACTGCGAGACGTGCTGGGCTGCCGAGTTATTGCAGTGGGATTTCGGCGTGTGCGCCTGCAGAGTGGTCATTTTTCAAGGGTTCTTGCGCTGTGCTGGGTCGCTGCATCCGCCATGCTGCTTTCGGCGCCCGCCTGCACGGCTCAGAGCAGACCAGGGCTTGGGAACGGTCTCGGGCGAGTCTGGAATCAGACTTTTCAAGGGCACGCGTATCAGGATGAGGACATCGAAATCCCTGTCCATGGCCTCACCGATATCGAAGTCGACAACTTTGCGGGACATGTTCGCGTCTTGCGCTGCCGAACAAGCGGCAAGCCGACGATGCACATCACGCGCCGCGCAACCCACGGCATCGGCAGAGGCGACACCGCATCCGACTCGATGTCCAAGATTTCCGTGGACTACTTCGTGGAGACGGACGGCGATCGGCAACGCTTCATTGTTCGGTCGAAGACCGATCATCTTGAGCCGTGGTTTCAGGCGGTGGACATCGATGTCCGCGTCGAGCGGATCGGCGTTGTCGTTGTTCGCAGCAAGGATGGACATGTGGAAGTTGTCGACTTCGAGGATGGCGTGGACATCGAGAGCAGCAACGGCGATGTTCGTGCATCGACTCGTTCGGCGTTGAAGCAACCGTCGACAATCCTGAATCAGGATGGATCGATCGCGTGGCGGGTCGGTCCGTACGCGAGCGGGCTCTTCGATGCCGAAGCGGTACACGGCACTATTCGGACCAATGTCCTGAGGGGCAAGTGGAGTTCCGCGCGAAGTGGAAACGATCTCGACTCATTGCACGCGCAACTCAACGGTGGCACGGCGCGCATCGTGCTTCGCACTGTGGATGGCGACATCAGCGTCTATGTCGGTGACCACCCGACCGAGTACGGCACCTTCGTTCGCTGACGATTTCGGCGGGGATTGTCCCGTGCGCTCCGCAGGCGTTCAGCCGCGCAGCCACTCCTGAGGAACGTGACCCGACGACGCGATGATGCGGGAGCGGATTCCCCCACGACCGCGCCAGTCGCTGACAATCTGCAGCCACTGCGGACTCATCCGCTCCGACAGATCGGCGCAGATGCGGTTTGTCACCGCCTCATAGAAGATTCCTTCGTTTCGAAAGGACTGGTAGTAGAGCTTCAGGCTCTTGAGTTCCACACAAACAGCGCGCGGCTGGTATCGCAGCGTGATCGCGGCGAAATCCGGATGACCCGTCTTCGGGCAGACGGATGTGAACTCCTCCTGGACATGCTCGATGAGGAACGGAGTGGCTGCTGGACTATCAAAGAATTCGAGGAGATCGGGCTGTGGCATGGAGTGATCTCAGAGACCGTAGGTGGTAAAGAGTTTGACGATCTTGGGCTGATCGGGATTCGCTTGAAGCGACGATCGGAACGCCCGACGCGCTTCGTTGCCCGCATCGCTGTCGCGCTTGTCGGAGCGGATCCACGCATTGAGCGCGTTGACGCCGATGCCATTCCAGGCGGGCCAGTATGTGGTGTCGAGTGTGGCTGCCTGACGATAGGCGGCGCCCGACTCGTTGTAACGCCCCGCACGGAACAGCGCCCAACCGAGTCGTTCGAAGGACTCGGGGCGATCGGAGAG
>VGXN01000068.1 GCA_016873335.1 Phycisphaerae bacterium
TTCGCAAGAAGTGGCGACACCTCGAGCGACACCCAACCGTCCATCCCGCCCGTGCGTTCATGCACACTGCGGAAGAGATCGCATGCGCGCGTCAGATCGCTGATGGCACACTCAAAGAACACCTGCTCAGCGGGGAGTCCCTTCGCCGCAAGCGCAGAGACCTGTGCGTCGTAATCCTTTGACCCAGTCACCGCCTTCTCGAAGATCGATGGGTTGGAAGTGAGACCAACCACAGAGAGATCACGGATCCACTGCGACAGCTGCCCTGAATCGAGCAACTTGCGTGTGATGTTGTCGAGCCAAATCGACTGACCAGTCATGCTGAGGAGGGCTGTGGACTTCATGGCAAGAAGAATAGCGCGAAGTCCGCTGATTTCATGGGACTCGCGTCTTGCGCCTTCGTGAAGCCGCTCTTCATCGACCGCCAATCAGGCCCTCAGCCCTTCCCATTCTGCGCCTACATTGCCACGATGAGCACCATGCAGCGGCCAACGACACAGCCCGCACCCCGACTTGATACGCGACCCGAGTGGAAGTCCCTGCAGCAACTGGCGAAGACGGACGGCGCGCTCCATCTGCGCGATCTGTTCAAGGGGGATGGAGGTCGTGCGGCGCGGTTCAGCGTGGAGGGCCCGGGTGGGCTCTTCATGGATTACTCGAAGCAGCGCATCACACCCGCCGTGTTCAATGCGCTGCTGGCGCTCGCCCGCGCGTGCGGCGTATCGGAGCGAGCGAAGGCAATGTTCAGCGGTGAGAAGATCAACATCACTGAGCAGCGCGCCGTGCTGCACACCGCACTGCGCGCCCCGCGCGGCGCCACGGTCCTTGTCGACGGGCGCAATGTGGTGCCCGACGTGCATGAAGTACTCGACCGTATGACCGCATTCAGTGTGGCTGTCCGCAAGGGCGAGTGGCGTGGGCACACCGGCAAGCCCATACGCGCCATCGTCAACATCGGCATCGGCGGCAGCGACCTCGGCCCAGCGATGGCGTACGACGCGCTGCTGCCCTACACGCAGCGCGATCTTTCCATGCGCTTCGTGTCCAACGTGGATGCGACCGATTTCGCTGAGAAGACTCGCGACTGCGACCCTGCGCAGACGCTGTTCATCGTCTCATCCAAGACCTTCACAACGCTGGAGACCATGGCAAACGCCAACACCGCGCGTGAGTGGTTGCTGCGGGGACTCGGTGGAGATCCAGCGGCGGTCGCTCGCCACTTCGTTGCCGTTTCCACCAACGCGGAGAAGGTCCGCGCGTTTGGCATAGATACCGCAAACATGTTCGGCTTCTGGGACTGGGTCGGCGGTCGCTACTCGATGGACTCCGCCATCGGGCTCTCGACGATGCTTGCCGTTGGACCCGATGCCTTCCATGACATGCTCCGCGGTTTCCATGAGATGGATGAGCACTTCCGCACGACACCGCTCGAGCGGAATCTCCCCGTGCTCATGGCGCTCGTGGGAATCTGGAATGTCAACTTCCTTGGTGCGCAGACGCTCGCGGTGCTGCCCTACGACCAGTATCTCGACCGTTTCAGTTCCTATCTGCAGCAGCTCGAGATGGAGTCCAACGGCAAGCATGTGACGCTCGATGGGGCGCGCGTTTCGTGGTCCACCTGTCCCGCCGTCTGGGGACAGCCTGGCACGAACGGACAACACGCCTTCTATCAGATGATCCATCAGGGAACGCCGCTCGTGCCCTGCGACTTCATCGCGTTCTGCAATTCGCACAATCCGATCGGGAACCATCAGGACCTGCTTGTGGCAAACGTGCTGGCGCAGGCAGAAGCACTCGCATTCGGCAAGACACTCGCCGAGGTCGAGAAGGAGGGCAGCCCCGCGTGGCTCGCGCCGCATCGACAGTTCGAGGGGAACAGGCCAACGACCACCATGCTCTGCCCGAAACTCGATCCGGCGATGCTCGGCAGACTGATCGCGCTCTACGAACACAAGGTCTTCACGCAGGGAACGATCTGGAACATCAACTCCTTCGACCAGTGGGGCGTCGAACTCGGCAAGGTGCTCGCGCAGCGGATCATCCCCGAACTGAGCGGACCATCACCGAAGCCGGCGCACGATGGCAGCACACAGCAGTTGATCGGTCGCTACCGCACCGCGCGTGGCGTCTGATCGAGCGCTTCAGGGCATCGCGCGCGCGACAGACTGCACCGCCTGCACGACACGCGCAGCCGCGTCATCCATTTCGCGCTGGGTCGTGAGCCGTGACATCGAGAAGCGCACGGCGCCGTGCGCGACCTCGCGGTCGATGCCCATCGCCAAAAGCACGGGGGAAGGATCGAGAGAACCCGACGAGCACGCGGCGCCCGCCGAAGCAGCCACATCCAGTCGTCCGAGTTCCACCAGCAGCGCTTCCGCCTGCAACCGTGGGAACGCGATCAGACTTGTGTTCCAAAGGCGTGGAAGGCGCTCGCCGATCACGATGGCACCCCGCACCGCCGCCACCACCGCCGACTCGAACGCATCCCGCCACTGTGCAAGTTGCCTCGTCGGCATGTCCGCGCGTGCAAGCCACTGGGATGCCTCCGTGCACGCGGCGCCGAAACCGCAAATGCCCGCGACATTCTCCGTTCCTCCGCGGCGCCCTCGCTCCTGAGGACCTCCAAGCACTTGCCCCACAATGGCGACGCCGCGGCGGCAGTACAGCGCACCCACCCCCTTCGGTCCATGCACCTTGTGCGAAGACACACTGAGCAGATCGCATCCGATCCGCGAGACATCGATCACCATCCGACCGAGGCACTGCGTCGCGTCGGTATGGAAACGAACGCCATGCTCGCGGCAGATCGTGGCGATCTGCTCCACGGGCTGAATCACACCAGTCTCGTTGTTGGCCCACATCAGCGACACGACCGCCACCTCACGCGCACGGCTGCCGAGCAAACGAGCAAGTTGCCCAAGATCGACCCGCCCGTCCGAATCGAGCTCCACCCAAGCGACCTCGCCGCGGTCTGATCCCGCACGCCACGCACCGCTCTCGACGGCACTTGCACACTCCCGAACAGCCGCGTGCTCGGTGTGCGCGGTCACCAAGAGATGACGCCCCGGCTCATGTCCAAGCGAGCCGAGCAGAGCCAGATTGCAAGACTCCGTACCCCCTGAGGTGAACACCACTTCGCGCGGCGAGGCGCCGATCGCAAGCGCGACCTCACTCCGTGCACTCTCCACAGTCTCGCGCGCCAAGGCGCCGAAAGGATGCACGCTCGAGGGGTTTCCCCACCCTTCATGCAGTGCTCGGCGAATCGCCTCCATGACCGCGACCGATGGAGCCGCCGTGGCGTTGTTGTCGAGGTAGATCATGGACTTCAGGCCAATGTCCAAATGAAGCGCGCCGCCTTTCGGCGGCGCGTCCGTGCGTCAAGAGTGCGGGCGAGAGGGATCGAACCTCCACGGGTTTTACCCCACAAGAACCTGAATCTTGCGCGTCTGCCAATTCCGCCACGCCCGCAGCGGAACGGAAGTCTAGCAGGGAGACGCACCACCTGCACCCGATGGACCACTCGGCGACTGGCCCGCTTCGCCGACTGATCCCCGCTGCACGCTCTTCCCAACCGACTTGGACCACTGGCACACCCCAAGAATCTGTGGAATGCACACTCTGCGGCGCCGATGGTCAGTGCACGGGAACTTCCCGAACTCAGTCGTCGTTGGCGCCTGCTCCACGCTTGGCCGCCGCGGGCGCGGTTGGATCCTTGGCCAGTTTGGTGACTACTGCGGATCGGATCTCTGCAGCGAGGTCGGGATTTTCTCGGATGAACGCCTTCGATACTTCACGCCCCTGACCAAGACGAACCTGCCCGAAACTGAACCATGCGCCTGACTTCTCGCACACGCCGTGAAGGACTGCAAGGTCGAGCAGATCGCCCGAAGTGCTGATGCCCTCGGTGAACATGATGTCGAACTCTGCCTCTCGGAATGGCGGGGCAATCTTGTTCTTGACGATTTTCGCACGCACACGATTGCCCACATTCTGCTCGCCGTCCTTGATCGCGCCAATGCGGCGGATATCCACACGCACCGATGAGTAGAACTTGAGCGCACGACCGCCCGTGGTGGTCTCGGGGCTGCCGAACATGACGCCGATCTTCTCGCGCAGCTGATTGATGAAGATCACGATCACGTCGCTCTTGGCGATGGCGCCAGTCAGTTTGCGCATCGCCTGGCTCATCAGGCGCGCCTGCAGACCGACATGGCTGTCGCCCATTTCGCCTTCGATTTCAGCGCGAGGAATCAGCGCCGCAACGGAGTCGATCACGATCACATCCACTGCGTTCGATCGAACGAGCAATTCGCAGATCTCGAGCGCCTGTTCACCAGTATCGGGCTGGGAAATGAGCATGTCCTCAAGCTTGACGCCAAGACGCTTCGCCCACGAGGGATCAAGCGCGTGCTCCGCGTCGATGAACGCTGCATTGCCTCCACCCTTCTGCGCGTTCGCGATGACCGTCAACGCGAGCGTCGTCTTGCCCGATGACTCTGGACCGAAGATTTCCACGATGCGCCCCTTCGGCAGACCCTTGCCGCCGAGTGCAATGTCGAGGCTCAGTGCGCCGGTGCTGATTCCTTGGATGTCGGGGAGGTTGTCGCCGACGAACCGCATGATCGAGCCCTTCCCAAAGGTCTTCTCGATATGACCGACCGCAGTTTCGAGGGCACGAATCTTCGCGGCGTTCGCCGGCGCGGCAGCGGCAGTCCCCGATTCCTTCGCGCTTGACTTTGCAGCAGCTGCACCAGCGGGTGAACCAGCGGGTGACTGCGACGATGCGGATGATTGTGTGGCGGCTGGCATTGCTGCAGTTGTATCCAGACTGCCGCGCGAAGGCGCGCCGAGACCAGCCCTTGGCGTTCCCGATTTGCTTGACGCCCCCGCGGACCCTCCCGTTGTGGCTCCCGCCACCGTGTTCCCCGACTGCGACTTGTTTCCCTGAACTCCGTTTGGTGCTGCTGCGATCATGTTGTCCACTGACTCCTTGTCTTCCGCCCAAGGTCTCGAATCCACGCGATTCTGCGACCAGGAGCATCCTTGCTTCGTTTGGCTTCTGTACGGTATCTACCCTATCGGCATCCGTCAACGATCTGTTCGGATTTTTTTAGGGTCATTTTTCCGCCCTGTTTCCCTGTTGGCACACTACCCGCCGGCGGCGGGATCGCCACCAAAGACGGCCGTTTTTCTTGCGCCAACCCAGACTTCAGAGGATCGCAGTTACCCTGCGCCGCCGATGCCTCTTCCACCGAGCATCCCCCGCGCCTGCCCCAGTTGCGGCAGTACCGATCGGTACTTGACCAAGGTGAGTACCGGTGGCGGTTACGCGCCGAACTACCTGCCACAGCTCTCGACAAAGTGGTGGACAACCCCCAGATTTGATGTCGTGGTCTGCGCCAAGTGCGGGCTGACACAGTTCTTCGCGCCGCCGGAGAACCGCGCCAAGTTGCCGACTTCAAAGGGTTGGACGCACCTCTAAGGACACCCTTGACTGCCGCAGCCGGCACCACCAGCCCTACCGCCCCCCCAAAGCGGCACGATCAGTAGTTCGGCGTCGGTGCGCGGAACTGTGTCATATCCACGCTCTTGAACCACTCGACTGTCCGCGGGAGCCCCTCGGCGAGTTTCACACGCGGTTCCCAACCGAGCACCCGCTTTGCCAGACGGATGTCCGGGCAGCGCTGTGCAGGATCATCTTGGGGAAGCGGACGAGCCTGCTCGATCCGCGCTGAGCCGCCCACAGCCTTGACAACACGCTCCGCCAATTCGCGGATGGTGAACTCCTCTGGATTGCCAAGATTCACAGGTCCCGTGAAATCATCCTCGGTTGCCATCACGCGGATGAGACCGTCCACCAAGTCGTCCACATAACAGAACGACCGCGTCTGCATGCCATCGCCATACAGCGTCAGCGGTTCGCCACGAATCGCTTGGCGAATGAAGTTGCTGACCACTCGACCATCGAACGGATGCATGCGCGGTCCATAGGTGTTGAAGATGCGAACCACCTTGATGCGCACCTTGTTGACACGCCAGTAATCGAACATCAGCGTTTCCGCAGCGCGTTTCCCCTCGTCATAGCAGGAACGCGGTCCGATGGCGTTCACATTCCCGCGGTAGTCCTCGGGCTGCGGATGCACATCCGGATCGCCGTACACCTCACTCGTCGATGCCTGCAGCACCTTCGCGCCAAGACGCTTCGCCAACCCGAGCGCGTGCATCGTGCCCATCACGCTGGTCTTCAGCGTCTTGATCGGATTGTGCTGGTAGTGCCCTGGCGCGGCGGGGCACGCGAGGTTGTAAATCTCGTCGACCTCGAACTTGAAGCTCTCCGTGACATCGTGGCGCACGAACTCGAAGTGCGGCTGCCCGAGCATGTGCTCGATGTTCAACTTCTGACTGGTGAAGAGGTTGTCGAGGCAGACCACATCGTGCCCCTCTGCGAGCAGCCGCTCGCACAGATGGGAACCGAGAAAACCTGCCCCACCCGTCACCAAGATTCGCTTGCTCATTGGCGCTAGAGTCTAGCAACTGCGATACTGCACGGATGCGACCGCGCGGTCCACGACTGATCTTCGGTGCGATGACAGGCACCAGCATCGATGCAGTCGATGCGGCGGCCGTGCAGATCGTCGGACGCGGGCTCCGCGCACGCGCGGGACTGCTCGGCACGGCGTCGGCGCCGCTCGGTGCACTGCGCGATCGCCTGCGCGCACTGCAGCGTCAGGAGCCGACCACCGCCGCCGATTTCGCCAGCCTCGGAGCGGAGTTGGCGCGTGCACACCTCCCTGCCCTGCGCGAACTTGAAGCGAAGCATGGATCACCCGCTTTGCTTGTCGTGCATGGGCAGACGCTCTTCCATGCGCCCCCAACAAGTTTGCAGTGGATCAATCCGACACTGCTCATGACCGAACTCGGCTGCGATGTGCTCTTCGATCTGCGCGCACGCGATCTCTCGCTTGGCGGTCAGGGCGCACCCATCACGCCGCTCGCCGACTGGATGCTCTTCCGCTCGCCGCGCCGAGCGCGCGTGATCGTGAACCTCGGTGGCTTCGCGAACGCCACCCGACTGCCGCGCGCGCCGCTCGGTCGCGGCAGCGCACGCGACACGGCGTGGATCGACGGCGTGCGCGGCTTCGATGTCTGCCTGTGCAACCAACTGCTCGATCATCTTGCACGAACGCGCATCGGCGAGGCGTTCGACCGCAGCGGCAACCGCGCATCTCGGGGCACCGCATCGGTCGGTCTCCAGCGGGAGCTTGAGGGCATGCTCATGGCGCAGGCGCAGTCTGGTCGTTCGCTGGGGACTGCGGACGAAGTGGTTTCGAGCGCAGCGTC
>VGXN01000069.1 GCA_016873335.1 Phycisphaerae bacterium
TCGTGGAGACGATCGATCTCCGCCCAGTCCACGCTGGTCCGTGGAACGCCCGCATCGTCGAACCAGCGCACAAGATCCGATGCGTTGATCTCCTGCGGCAGAGCCATCTGCGGCGGGCGTTCGGACCCGCTGCAACTGATGTGCACGGCGGCGCAGAGCAGGGCGGCAAGGGTGGAGATCAGGCGGCGCATGCCCATAACCGAAGGGTAGACGCGGCAGATTGCCCGCCATTGTGGCGGTGGGGATGAAATGCCCCCTGAAACTTTGGGGGAAATCGCAGGTTCGGCAGAAGTGGTGCTGCCGACACGCCGACGCAAGCGGCATGTTTGGTGATTTCGGTCGTCTCGCAGTTGCATCTGCGCGGCGGGAAATCGATTGTTCGGAAGGCTGTGCGAGGGCAACGCAGGTCAGGAGGATCCACCACATGGAACGCAGCGCGAAGGCAAGGGGCGGACAGGGAGGAAGGCGGTCGATGAAGGTGGTCCTCCTGGCTTGCGGCGGTCTCGCCGCAGCGTCGTTTGCGCACGGCGTGTGGACCACGCGTACTTCCGCGAACCCTGATCTCTTGGCGGGCAAGACCGCGTTGGTCGCACCCGCATCGGTCCACGGAACGCTCCGCGTTCCATCGGAGTTCAGCGATCTCCAGTCTGCGATCGATGCGGCAGCGACGGGATCCACCGTGCTCGTTGCGCCTGGCGTCTACAAGGGAAACTGGACGATCCGCGACAAGTGGATCACGCTCCGCGGGGAAGGCACTGCGGCTGCGCCGACAGCGTGGCTGCAGGGCGAGCGGGCGGACACGCCCGTCCTCACCATCGAGGGTCTCGCCGCGTGCGGAACAGAGATCGACAACCTCCTGCTGTTCGGTGCAGCGGGCACGAACGGCGTCGGACTTCTTGTGGACCGCGCGGACATCACCGCTCGTCGATGCGCGTTCAACGGAAATGAAGGGGGCGGTGTGGTGCACCGCAGCGGCAACAGCGAGTTCTTCTCCTGCCTCTTTGAGCGCAATGGTGCAGATTTTGCGGGCGGCGGACTCCGCAACGAAGCAGGGAGTCTGACCCTCGTCGGCTGCGTGGTGCGTGGCAACAGCGCGCGCACCTTCGGCGGCGGCATTTACACATCCAATGGCACGATGACGCTCGTGGAGGTGACCGTCAGCGGCAATACGACACGCAGCGGCGCTTGGGGCGGCGGCATCTACTCGGCGGAGAGTTCGCTGCTCGCGCTCGATGCGTCGATCGAACGCAATGCCTCGGCTGGATCGGGCGGCGGCGTGTTCGTCGCAGGTGGAGATGCATCGCTTCACGCCTGCCGTTTCACCGCGAACCGAAGCGCCGAGGCGTGGAGCGTGGATGGTCGCGATGCCAAAGTGCAACTTGATACATCGCTCGTCTGTGGCGACAACCTCTCGCCGAATCTTGGCGCATCGATCAGTCGCGCCGGTGTGACATTCCTCGGCGAGTGCTTCCCTGACCGCAACCGCAATGCCATCGACGATGCGCAGGAGATTGCCAGCGGCAGCGTGGCCGACTGTGACGGCAACGGGGTTCCCGACTCGGCCGATCCCGACTGCAACGAGAACGGAATCGTGGATGCGTGCGAAATCGCCGCGGGCTGGGTGCGCGATTGCAATGGCAATGGCATTCCCGATCGCTGCGAGATCCGTCTTGGGCTTGCCCAAGACCGCAACGGTGACGGCGTGCTCGATGAGTGCGAGTCCGTGTCCGAGTGACCCGCCCGGCGCACGGGGCGCCGCGGTATCCTGATCGGTGACCCGCATGCGTAGCTCAGTTGGATAGAGCATCGGTCTTCGAAACCGAGGGTCGTTGGTTCGAGTCCAACCGCGTGCGTTCCACGTCCTGCAAGGGCTGCGGGGGATCGGCGCTCCACGGCTTCATGTCGGCGGCACACGCGTGGCAGCACGCGGACTGCGCGAGGGCGCGCGCTTTCCCGTACTCTCCGACGGCATGGGTTCCATGCAGGGGAAACGCGGCCTCGTCATTGGCGTGGCCAATGAGCACTCGATCGCAACGGCCATCACGCAGGCGCTGAAGCGCGAGGGCGCACACTGCCTCTTCACGCATCTGCCCGGCGAAAAGAGCGAGCGCCGAACGCGCCGCGCGCTCGAGGAAAGCGGTCTCACCGACCCGTGGTTGATGCCACTCGATGCGGGCAGCGACGAGCAGCTCGATGCGGTCTTTGCGCGCGTCGCATCGGAGTTTGGCACGATCGATTTTCTCGTGCACTGCATCGCCTACTGCGACAAGGAGTGGCTGAAAGAGGGCAAGTTCACTGGAACGCCGCGCGGCGTCTTCACGCAGGCGTGCGATCTCTCGGCGTACACCTATGTGGCGATGGCGCAGCGGGCGGCGCCACTGATGACCTCGGGCGGTGCGATGGTGTCGCTCAGTTACCTCGGGGCCGAGCGCGCAGTCGCGGCGTACAACGTGATGGGCGTTGCCAAGGCGGCGCTTGAGGCGAGTACGCGTTACCTCGCGGCGGACCTTGGACCGAAGAACATCCGTGTGAACTCCGTCTCCGCCGGCCCCGTGCGCACGATGAGCGCGATGGCCGTCGGTGGATTCAACGACATCCTTGGCTGGATCGAGCGCACCGCGCCGCTGCGGCGGAACATCAGCGCAGAAGAGGTGGGCGAAGCGTGCCTGTTCCTGCTGTCGCCGCTCGCATCTGGCATCACGGGTCAGGTGGTGTATGTCGATGGTGGCTACTCGTGCGTGGGCGTGCCGAGCGGCTTCGGCGGCGGCGCGGCCGGCTGAAACACCCAGGGCTCGTGGCTGGCGAGATCCGCATCGGGGATCAGCGCGCGGCGCACGGCAACCGCGAGCGCATCGAGTCCTGTCCGCTGCGTACAACTGACGCACACATCGGCAACCCGCGACTCCGCTGATTCACGTGCGGGATCGCGGTCCGCGTGCGTGCAGACGCGCAGTCGCGCTGCGGTGCGGCCGCTCGTGCAAGTGGGTGGGCAGGGTCTGCCTGGCGCGGATACTTCAATCAGCAGATGGGCTCGGGCGCGCAGCGGCACGAGCAAAGCGTGGGCCGCGCGTTCCACCGCATCGGCATCGTCGCGTATGCCCGGCGTGTCGAACCAGTCCGCCACGAGCCCGTCGAGCGTGAGTTGCGCAGCCACCGCATCGCGCGTCGTGCCTGCCGCGTCGAACGCGATTGCGACGCAGCGACCCGCGAGGGCGTTCAGCAGCGATGACTTGCCGACATTCGCCGGACCCACCGCGACGAGGCATGGGGGATCAATCAGGTGCATCAGACGGTGTGAACGCGCGTGATCTTTGGCCGACGGTTGCCAAGCGGCACCGACTCGTTGGCGATGCGCCGACTGTGCCAGCAGCAGCGGCACGGCGCGCGGGCTCGCGGCACGCGCGAGTCGATGCAGCGCCGCTGCCTCCGTGTCGTCCGCCGCTTCAGGGAACACATCGCGCGGCTCTGGGTTCCCATCGACCGATGCGCCGCGCGACACCATCCACGCCCGCAGGCACGCGCAGGAATAGGGGCCGCCATGCGGCATGACCCACGCGCTGCATGCACTCACGCGTGCGATGATGCCATCATCGATCTCGGTCAGCGTTCGGTGAACGACCGCGCCGACAGGAATGGGGCGAGCGCCTCCGCCGGAGCCAGTGAGCGCGGACAGCGCGCGGTCCATCGACGCGGCATCAGGCGCCTGCAGTCTTGCAACCGCAATCGCCCCCACACCGTGCGCAGTCTCCCAGTGCAGGCGCACGCCACCAAACGGCAACGCTTCAGCCGCCGCGCCGTCAATCGTCTGCGGCTGGTTCATCCACACCTGCGGCAGCCACGGACGACGCGATGCCAAGCAGCAGCAGGTCGGGCACGATGCGGTCCACGAAGTCCTCGTGCTCGAAGATGGTTTGCGCATCGCCGCCTGTGACCACCACCATGGGGAACGCACCTTGCGCGTCCGCATACCGTTCGATGAGCCGCTGCGCGAGCCCGCGGATGCCGTGGAACACGCCGTGCAACATCGCTTCGCGCGTGTTGCGACCGAATGGCTCGTTGGGCGGCGGTTCGAAGGCGATGTCTGGAAGCGCGTCGGTGTGCTCGTGCAGTGCGCGAAGTTGCATCGCGGCACCCGGCGCGATCGCGCCACCGTGGAATGTGCCTTCGCCATCCACGAAGTCGACCGTCATGGCAGTCCCCACATCGATGATGACGCATGCCTGCTTCAGCCGTGCGAATGCACCTGCCGCACAGAGCAGTCGGTCGACGCCCGTGGCGGCATCTGGATCGAGACGCGTTGCCACGGCAGGCATGATGTCCTCGCCGATCAGGCCGATCTCGATATCCAACTTTCCTTGGGCGCGCGCGCGAAGCGGATCGGAGAACGAGCGATTCACGCTCGCCATCACCACCAGCGCATCGCTGCCCTCCACCTCGCGCAGGTGGTGGGCGATGCGTCCGAGCACCGTGTCGATCTCGCTGTTGGGAATGCTCTCGCTGGCATCAAGATCGCCGCTCAGGTCGCTGAAGCGCCCAATCTGCGTACGGGTATTGCCGACCGAAATCGCAACGAGCGCGTTCACAGCGCGAGTATAGGAGTCGCTGCGGCCGTCACCGCGGTTGCTGCCGCATTCGTCGCCGCGTCGCGCACACCGAGTGCGACTTCCTCGCGCAGGCGCTTCAGCAGCGCAGCATGCGCGCGGCGTGCGAGCGGACCGATCGATCCGTCGCCCACCGCGCGGTCGCCCAGCCGCGTGACGGCGGAGTACATCCGTTTGCTTGCGGTGACGATCACTTCGCGCGCGGCGTTCAGCTGCGCCTCCGTGACCGGACGCACGGCGCAAGGCACACCTTCGCGGATGCACGCCTCGAGCAGTCGCGTCCGCATCACGCCGTGCAGAATGGATGGCTCGCTGTCCACGGGTGGCGTCACAAGGACGCCGTCCACTTCGACGAACACATTGGTGGATGTGCCCTCGCTCACCAGTCCGTCGCGGATCAGGATGACTTCCTCCGCACCCGAAGCCGCGTGCTCCACCATCGGCAGCACGCTGCCAAGCAGGGAAGTGGACTTGATCGCACAGCGAAGCCAGCGTTCGTCGCGCGCAGCAGCGCAGTGCACCGTCGTGATGCGTTCCAGTTCGTCCAGACCGCCGCACGGCGTGGCCATGGCAAAGACCGTCGGTTCGATGTGCGCGGGCGGAATGTGGCTTCGAACCTGCGCCGTTCCTCGGCTGATCTGCAGATAGACCGCCGCGTCCGTCAGTCCATTCGCGGTGAGCAGCGCGTGTGAGATCGTCCGCAGGCAGGTGGGATCGATGCCACGGATGCGAAGCTGCGCGAGGCTCGCGCCGAGTCGCGCCACATGCAGATCGAGCCCGATTCCGACACCGCCGAAGAACCGCACCACTTCATACACGCCGTCGCCAAAGAGGAACCCGCGGTCGAGCGGACTGATGCGCGCCTTCGACGCGGGCAGCAGTGCGCCACCGAGCCACACGAGCGCTTCGCGGTCATTGCATCCTTGCTTGCTGCTCGACATCGTGTGAATCCACCTCGATCTATGTGCGGATGCGGTCGCGGGCGCGGACAAGCGCAGCGATGCGCTCCGCGTCAAGTTCGTTGCTCCAGAGGCCGCCGCGCTTGAGCGTGCTTCCCACGATGGCTGCATCGGCAAGCGCCAGAATGTCCGCGACATTTTCGGGGGTCGTTCCACTGCCCACAAGCAGCGGTCCGCGCGCCGCGGCGCGAGCACGGCGCAGTTCATCCATGTCGGGTGCCATCGCAGTCTCCTCGCCCGTGACGATCACGCCATCGGCGGCGAAGAACTCGGCGGCGCGGATCCACGCGGCGATGTCCAGGTCTGCCGTCAGCGCATGCGAGGCATGCTTCTTGCGGCAGTCGGCAAGGACACGGATGTCCTCGGCGCAAAGGCGGCGGCGTTCTCGCAGCAGCGAGCCCGCGCAGCCCGTGGCCACAAGACCCTCGTCCGCCACGGCGGCGAAGACGAATCCCTCCGCGCGGATGAATGCTGCACCAGCGGCGTGCGCGATGGAGAGTGCGGCAGCGTTCGCGCCCGAGAGCACCTGCAACCCGACGGGAACCTTCACCGCATCGACAACCGCAGCCGTCGCCACTGCGAACGGCGCGACCGTGTCGGCGCCCGATGCGTCCGGCAGATAGGGCGCATCGTGCATGTTCTCGACGAGCAGCGCATCGAAGCCAGCGGACGCGAGTTGCCGCGCCTCGGCGACCGCCGTGTCGACGATTTCGCGCACCGCGAGGCGGCTCTGTGGCGTGCCCGGCAGCGCGCGCAGATGAACCATGCCGACGAGCGCGTGCGGACGGGTGAAGAGGGGGGTTGCGTTCATGGGAAACGCCGATGGCGACGCTGCCAAGATAGCCCAGTGCACCCCATGCGAGTGAGGCTCGCTGCATGAACGCGCCAATCGTGCTCGAACATGCCCAGTCTGCGCCGCGTTTGATCGTGCGTCCGGCGGCGGGGTGTGCGGCAATGTCGTGGGTCGCTTTGGGGGTGCGATTGCCTTGCGCTGCCGCATGCGCTGCCCGCATTCCTCGCGTCCGCGCGCACGGGATCGATCTTCTCGGCTGCGTTCACGCCCAAACATCGGTCCAGCGGCGCACGACTACGCTGATGGCAATGGGCAGGATCCTGACTGGACAGGTGGCGATTGTGACGGGCGCGTCGAGCGGAATCGGCGCTGCGACTGCCGTTGCGATGGCGCGCGCGGGAGTGGATGTGCTCTTGGCGGCGCGCCGAGAGGATCGCCTCGCGGCGGTGGCGCGGGCGGTCGAGTCCGTGGGTCGGCGTGCGTGTGTGGTCGCTGTGGATGTGGCGCAGCCTGGTTCGGAACGCCTGCTGCTCGATGCCGCGGAGCGGCACTTCGGGCGATTCGACATCGTGTTTGCCAACGCGGGGTATGGGCTCGACCGCGACGTGCATCTCACGCAGGAGGAGGATTTGCGAGCGCTGTTCGAGGTCAACTTCTTCGCGTCCGTGGCGCTGCTGCGCGAGTCGGCGCGGCGACTCCGCGCGGCGGGGCGGGGCGGTCATCTGCTGATGTGTTCCAGTTGCCTCTCGAAGTTCTCGTTGCCTGGGCACGGCGCGTACGCCGCGTCGAAGGCCGCGCAGGAGTCCATTTGCCGTGCCATGCGCTTCGAGTTGCTGCCCCACGGAATCGAAGTGGCAAGCGTGCACCCGATCACGACCACCACCGA
>VGXN01000070.1 GCA_016873335.1 Phycisphaerae bacterium
ATCAGCAGCAGTATTCGCGGCAGAATCACAGCGCAGTCCCCCGCATCTGCATCGGCTGCATCACAATCCATGTGCCCCATGCCCACAAGGCTGTTGCCACTGCCCACCACGGCAGACTCGCTCGAATGGGGCGGCGTTCGTTCCGATCGATGCGCTGACGCCACGCGATCCAACCGCTGCAGAGCAGTCCAACCTGCAGCAGCACCAGTTCCAGCGGCAGCAGCCATGCTGGCGTTGGGACGCAACACGACTGCGCCCACTGGGGCTGACCAAACCAGTCGATCCCGAGATCGAGCATCGCACGCTGCACCGCAGGAATCGCCGTCTGCGCACTCGTGGCGAGGTGGAAGGTCCAGTGCACACACCACATCATGGCGCCGATGGGAACGAGTGCGTGTGCGCCGAGGTTGAAGTTGCCGAGCCATCCACCTCCACCAAGCCGTGCGCTCGCTGCCGCCGCGATCAGCGCAGCAGCGATGGGAAGGACACAGACACCAGTGAACGCCAATGCACCCTCGATGAGCGTTGGCGTTGCCATCCCCCATCGCGCGCTCAGCGCGTCCGCCAGATCGAGCCATGGGCCCGTCATGCCAGCCGCATTCGTGAACGCGCCGAAGGCAAGCACCAACATCAACAGGGCAAGGTCGATTCGCCCATCGGTCCGCCCAATCGACGAACCCCACGAAGGCGAAGCCAACGATTCGCGTACGCGGATCGGCTGGAGCGCGACATTTCCGTGCGGACACGCATCGACGCAGTCGAGACAGAAGGTGCAGTCGAGATTGCCACGCTTCGCGGGCTGAAAGAGTTCGAGTTCGCACCCCGGCACCGCGACACGAAGCGGCACCAACCCGCCGCGTGGCTCCGCGCCACGAATGCACTCTTGGGTCTCGCAGCCTTGGCAGACATTTGGATTGCGCACCGAAACGCCCAGCGGCGAGAGCGTCGACTGCACCATCTGAAACTGCCCGATCGGACAGACCGATTTGCAGAACGCAGCACCCTGGAACAGCCCATCCACCACGAGTGCCGCCACGAAGAAACCCAGCATCACCCAAGCCGTGCCCGCAGGCGTTGCCCACAGATCGAAGGCCTCATACACCACGAGCCACACGACCACCAGCACCACCGCCACCCACTTGCCCCCAAGGGCGCGGGGCCAGCGCAGCCGCGGCGTCCACACGCGCCGCAGCAGATTGCGCGCCGCAACGAGGGGGCATGTCATGCACAGCACATTGCCGCACACCAACAGTGCAAGCACGGCAATGCCGCGCCAGTGCGTCCACGGGATCGTCCCCGCCAGGTTGGACGGCGCGTCCTGCGGTCCGAGCCAACCGTCCACCATCACCGCGAGCGCAGCCGCAAGCGCCGTCCAGCGCAGCATCCCGCGCGCACGACGACTCCGAAGGACAGCACCGAGAAACGGCACACGCAGCAGATCGAACGCACGGCTTCGCAGCGGTGCACGCCGAGGCAGCGCGGGAGCGTCCGTTGGTTCACCCAGCAGCGCGCGCCGCACGAACAGCACCGCCACGGGCAACATGACGAGCTGCGTTCCAGTCCACATGATGGCGCCTGCAAGTTGCTGATCGCGAAGGGCAGACCAGCCGAGGACCGCCGCAGTCGGTTCATAGACGGGATACAGCACTCGCTCCGAGAAGGTCAGTATCGCCGCGAGCACCGTGTTTTGCAGATCGGCTGCCAACACATACGCGATGAACGCGGCGCTCGGCCACACTCGCCGCGACGGCCACGGCGCAACAAGTGGATACCAGAACAAGACGGCCGCGAGGATGAACGAAGCATGTTCCAGCCTGTGAATCCAATCCCGCTCGAGCGCAGCCTGATAGAGCACAGGCACATGCCAGGCGGCGGTGACGATCAGGAGCGCGGTCCAGCCGGTGATGGGATGAACAAGCGTGCGCAGCATGCTGCGGCACGTGGGACTGGCCAGAAACGGGCCGAGCGCACCTCGACGAAGGCGCCTCGGCAGTCCGCGAAGGACCACCATGCCGACGGAACCGAGCAGCAACAGCGGTACCGCAACCATCATCAGAAGCCAGTGCTGCAGCATGTGGAATGAAAGCAGCAGATGGCCAAGCGAATCGATCGGCGACACAAGCGCCACAAGCAGCACGCACATGCCCGCTGCGAAACACCAGGGGCGCCAGATTGGAAAACCCCGGCGCCCAACCAGGCCGCGCAGCCCACGCGCATACGCCAACGCCACCGCGCCAAGCGGCAGCAGCAACCAAAGGTCAAGATTCCAGCGCGCAGTGCCCGCGAGCGCGTTCACTGCGGTCCAGCCGCCACCGGCGTCGCAACCTCGCCAGGCATTCGCCGCACTGGGAGCGGCAACTGCGCGCCGGGGATCCGTGCGGGCGCCTCGAACTCAGGCTTCAGTGTGGTCAGGAACGACACGAGCGCTGTCATCTGCGCACTGTCAAGATTGCGGCCGAACGCGGGCATGTTCCCGTCCCCCTGCTGAATCTGCCGCATCAGCTGGTCTGGGGTCATGCGCGTCGCGATCGCATCGAGTGCAGGTCCCCGCTCTCCACCGAGCCCATCGAGCGCATGGCAGTTGCGGCACTGCGCAAACTGGAAGACATTCGCACCCTGCACTTGCAGCGGCGTTCTCCCCGTGAGGAAGTGTCCGGGCGTGGGCAGCGCGGACCAGGCGTTCATCACGGGCGACCAGGGACTGGTCTTGCCTTCCCATGTGAGCGCAGCGATTGCCATCACAGCGAGCGAGGCGATCAGCACCATGCCGGGTCGTCTGCTTGGCGCACGCTCGCCCGCGTTGGCAAGGAACGGCACCGCAACGAGCACGAGGACGCCCACGAGCGGCGCGACCAGCATCACGGCGGTTTCCGATGCCGGTGGGAGCAGGCTGACCGCGCCGAAGATCCAGAGAAAAGGATAATCGGGGCGCGGGTTCGCATCGATCAGCGTCGGATCGGGTTGCCCGCCCGGACCAAAGGGTCCATACACGGCAGCGAGCACAACCAGCAGCACAAGGCATGCGCCGCAGAAGACCATGTCGCGCTGCGCGGCATCGGGGTAAAAGGGAACGCCGTCCTTTGCCATCCGCTTCTCGTACTCCTCGCGGTAGGTCGCAGGCTCAACCGTTGCGCCAGGCTTTGGCATCTCGCTGATGCCATTCTTCATGATGAGCGCGAGATGCAAGCCCACCAGACCGATCGCCGCACCCGGCAGCACAAACACATGCAGCGCGAAGAATCGGCTGAGCGTTTCGCCGCCGATGATCGGTCCACCCAGCAGCAGCCCGCGCACCTGATTGCCGATCAGTGGAATGCGATCGGCGATGGACGCGCCAATGCCAAGCCCCCAGTACGCATCCTGATCCCATCGCATCACCTGACCCGTGAACGCAAGCGCCAGCACCGTGAACAGCAGGAACACGCCCGTCACCCAGTTCAGTTCGCGCGGGAACTTGTAGGACGCATGCAGGAACACCTGCAGCATGTGGATCGCCATCATCACGACCATCGCGTTGCTGGACCATCCGTGCAGTGCGCGCAGCATCCAACCAAAGGGCACTTGCTCGTCGATGTATCGAAGGCTCTCCCAGGCCTCCGCCGCGCTCGGCGCGTACAGCATCGCAAGGCAGACACCTGTCACGATCTGGATCGTGAAGAACATCAGTGTCGCGCTGCCGAAGACGTACCACCACTTCGCGTTGCGCGGCACATGATGGGTCAGGAGCGGCGCGATGAACGCCATGGCGCCCGTTCGCGCCTCGACCCAGTCGACTGCCGCACCGATCATGCGCGGGGTCCTCACGTGGTTTGCTCCAGCCCGGGCAGGTGCCCCGCCTCAATCAGCAGGTTGCCGCCGTCGATCTTCCAGGGATACTCGAACAGCCCGCGCGGCGGCGGTCCGGCGGCGCGGGAACCATCCTCGTAGTAGGCGCCGCCATGACATGGGCACAAGAAGAGCCGCGACTGCGCGAACCACCGCACGGGGCAGCCGAGATGCGCACAGTTCACGGCGAACACCTGATACTTCCCAGGGCTGATGCAGCGAACCCAACAGGCGGTCTTCGCCGAATCACCGTCGGTCGGTTGACGAATCGGATTCAGGAAGGTCGCGAAGCGTGTTTGACCTGGAGGGAACGCATCCGCACTGCCGAGCGAGACCCATCCGCTCGCTTGGCGACGCGCGGGTGCGAGGAGCGTTCCAAGAATCGGCACCGCAGCGATGGCTCCACCGACACCGAGCAGTGCTGCACCGAAGCGGAACATGAACCCGCGTCGCGCGTCCTGCTTCGCGCTCTTGCCGGCGCAGCCACAGTTGACGCAAGGCTTCGTCCCGCCGCCACTCGCGGGTGACTCGCCTGCACGATGCTCACTTCTTTCGCTCATGGTTGCGTCTCCGACATGCTGCGCGGTCGCTGCGAAGAAAGATAGGCAACGACATCAGCAACCTCCGTCGCGGTGAGTCCACTTGGTCGACCGGGCATCGGCTCATTCCATGCGGGACTGCCCAGTGCCGCACGCCCGGCAACCACCGCAGTCCACAATCCCTGATCGGAAACCAGCCGCAAGTACATCGGATCGGTCACACTGCCCGCCGAGCCGGCAGCGCCGTGGCAACCGGCGCACGCCGCATCGAACACGGACTTTCCGTTGCTCGCGTTCCCTGCCACGACCGTTCCGGAAATCTCCGACGACTGCCTTGTTGCGCCGCCCCAGATCGCTCGCATACCCCGCGTCAGTGCGCTCGCCTGTGATGCGGTGAACGGCCCACCTGCCGACGGACCGAATGCTGGCATCAGCATTCCCTGCCCCTCAAGCACCGCGCGCGCCACCTGCTCATCCGTTGCAGCGCGCCAATAGTCGCTTTCCATCAGCGGTACGGCTGCGCCCTCCGTGCCTTGCGCGTGACAACCGCGGCAACTTGTGTTGAACACTTGGATCGTCCACTCGGCTGTTCCCTCAGCGGCAACCTGAGCAGCGGTTGGTCGACCCGGCAATCGGTCGCACCCTGTCGTCGACACGACCACGCCACCACACGCAACGAGAGCGCCCAGAGTCGCGACTGCACGATGCGCACTCATGCTTCACCTCCACGCTCGATGCCCAACCGCTGCGCAAGCGACCGCCCACGCATGGCAGGAACGCGCGCTCGGGTGCTGGTCCAACCGCCGCAGGCGATGCCGAATGCCACTTGGCTCGCGATGAACCACGGCCATGAGATGTAGTCCTGCAACGCCGGGTTCACGGTGGCAATGGTCGCCCACACGACGCCGCTCATGATCACGGGGATCACCACGGCACCGGCAAGCAGCGGACGGTTTGCCGCAATCGGAAGTGCCGTCGAATAGAGCGCGCCGACCGCCATCGACAGCAGCAGATGGATGACGACCGCAACGGCGAACCAACCCCCATGAAACGCCCGCAGCGTTTCGAGATCGCTTCCCTCGACACCCGGAATCAGTACGCCCACGAGCAGGTTGATCGGCATCCACACACTGCCATGGGTGACGACTCCCCACGCACACGCCACCACGGCCATCGCGGCACCGCCAAGCAGGCCGCCACGAATGCCCACATTCATCGGATGCACTTCCGCCGGATAGGCGGGACGCTCGCGCGCTTCACGCAGGGGAACGCGGAAGTCCGCGTCGGGCGCCGCGTGCGCACGCGCAGGAATCTCCTCGAGCCGTTCTTGGGGGAACACGCTCCGAAACCACACCACGAGCCCGACCACAAGAATGACCACGCCACACGCCAAGACCCAGAGGTTTGTGACAAGCGCGGCGGCGACGAGCGTCACTCCCGCCGCCGTGACAAGCGGACCCGATGTCGGCTCTGGGATCGCCTTCGCATACGGCACTCGGTCCGCGCCGTCTTGCGCGGATTCTGCACTGTCGTGACTTGGAGTGTGTTCCGTCATGCTGTGCCTCAGCGTCCGATCACATAGACGGTCATGAACACAACGACCCAGACCGCGTCCACGAAGTGCCAGTACCAACTGACCATATCCACCGCGTGCGCATGCGACTGCCGGACGCGACCGCCGATCCCGAAAAGCAGGATTCCCGACAGCATCACAAGACCGACCACCACATGCAGCAGGTGAAGTCCGACAAGCGAGTAGAACGAACTGCCGAACAGATTGGTCGAGAGGAACAGGCGGTCATCCGTCATCAAGACGCTCCACTCGCGCACGGTTCCTGCCACGAAGAATCCGCCGAGGAGCACGGTGCAGAGGAGCCACCGAAGGAACGCGCCACTTCTGCCGTGCTCGAGCGCGCGCACCGCGAGCACAACGGTCCATGAACTCGACAGCAGCGCCACGGAGTTGACGATCACTGGCGCGAGATCGAGCACATCGCGAGGCTGCGGTCCGCTTGCGCTCTTCCCGATGAAGAACAGGTACGCGACAACGAAGGTCAGGAAGATGCAACTCTCGACCAGAATCAGGCAGACAATGCCGACCTTGCCACGGCTCGGTCGCCACACATGCGGCATCGGCGGCAGGAGTGCTGCGATGTGCGTCATCCGCGTGCCTCCGGAGATGGGTCGGGGTCCTGCGGGTTCGCAATATCCCAAAGCGGGCGTGCGGAGCCGACAGTCGGGATGCGATCGAAGTTCCACTCGGGCGGCGGACTGCTCGTGGCCCACTCGAGCGTCCATGCGTTCCACGGATTGTTGCCGGCAGGCTTACCGCGCAGCAGCGAGTGCACCACATTCCAAAGAAAGAGCAGAATCGCGACTGCTTGCAGCGCCACACCCGCGGACGAAAGCAGGTTCCACAGATCAAGACCGCGGTCGGGCTGAAAGGTGTAGATGCGACGCGGCATGCCAAGAATGCCGGACACATGCATCGGCAGGAATGTCACGTTGAAGCCGAGGAACAGGATCCAGAAGAACCAGCGTCCAAGTCGCTCGCTCAGCATGCGTCCGGTTGCCTTCGGGAACCAATAGAAGATCCCGCCGAAGATGCCGAACACCGTTCCACCGAAGAGCACATAGTGGAAGTGTGCCACCACGAAGTAGCTGTCGGAGAGCTGCCAATCGAAGGGCACCACCGCGAGCATGATGCCCGTGAGCCCGCCGAAGGTGAACATCGCGAGGAACCCTGTCGCAAACAGCATCGGCGTCGCAAAGTGGATGCGTCCGCCGATCATCGTTCCAAGCCACGTGAAGATCTTGATCCCCGTCGGCACTGCGATCAGGA
>VGXN01000071.1 GCA_016873335.1 Phycisphaerae bacterium
AGGCCGAGGTGGGATTCGAACCCACGAATAACGGATTTGCAATCCGTCCCCTTGGACCACTTGGGTACTCGGCCAGAGGGGGAGGGATATGGTGGCACCTTTCCTGCCTCGCGTCAAACGCTTGTGAATTGTCTTTCGCATGGGGGGGTTCCAATGGCATGGGCTGCGGGTTACCATTTTGTCATGAGTCAAGGCGCAGTCGCATCCCCCGAAGTCCAGAATGTCCCCAAGCCAATGACCAAAGGTCCGATGGGGCCCTGGGCGGTCGTGGTGCACAACGACGACATCAACACCTTTGATTTCGTGATCCGATGCCTTCGCGAGATTGCGCGGCTCGATTCATCGATTGCCATCGCGAAGACGATGGAGATTCATCAGGAGGGTGCATCTGCGGTCGCGCATTCGCACCGAGAGCATGCCGAACTCATCTGTGAACGCCTCCAGAGTCGCGGACTGACCGCCACTTGCGAGCCGGCCTGAACACTCTTGGATGCGCGATGAGTGGCGCTTGGAGGAGTGTGGTGGGAAAGCGCAATCGAAGTGGCGGGGGGAACTTGAACATTGTCTTGGTGGCGCACTTCGCTGCGTCATTGCTCCCGTTGCTTGCAAGCCTTGGTCCGCTGATGTCGAGCAGTGGAGCTTTCGCGGCGAGTCAAGACGCGGCAAAGTCGTCTGTCACTGACTTGGAACCGCCTGCGGCCGCGCAGTCCGGACCATCGATCACGCCCGCGCAAGAGGCAGCGGAGATCAAGGCGTCTGGGCGGTTCCTGCCGCCGCTCATCCCAGAGGGTGGCATGCTGCTTCGAGCGAACGCCACGCTCAACACGGATGACTTCCTCGGCGTGTGGACGATCGTCCTTCAGGACCGCGTCAATGGCGCTTCCGACCGATCCCTGATCCTGCTTCCTGCCGGACCGATGAGTGACATGATCGCGCGGCATCGTCGTGCCGTTCGTGATGGAAGTTCGGCACCTCTGTTTGAAGTGAGCGGCAAGGTGCTTGCCTTCGGTCGAACCAACTTCTTCCTGCCGTCGTTCGCTGCACCTGTCACTCGAGTGATCGAGCCGTCGCAGCCGAGCGCACTTGATGCACCAGGCTCGAGGAACGCCATTGCGTCCATGACTCGGGCGGTCGCAGCGCCGACGAGTGCTGCTCCGGGGAGTGCGAACGCGGCGGGCGCCGATCCAGCGCCGCCCGTTGATCCCGAGGTCTTCGCGCAGCAACTTGAGCAGAAGTTGATGGCGCAAACGCCCGCCGTTCCTGCGAATGTCGACCCAGATCCTGCTGCAGTGCAGGCTGCGGCAGGCGCGGAACAGCCATCGCGCGCGACGGATCCGAACGAGTTGCCGATGCCGGAGATACCGATGCCTGCCGTTGAAAGGTCGGCCGCAGAGGCGGCGGCGACTGCGACCGCGAGCGCGGACAGCGAGCGTCCATTCGTGTTGCCGATTCCACGCGATCCACCGACAGTGTCTGCGCAGCAGCAGGGCGGGACGAAGTCCGTGGCGTTGCCGTCCATGGGGTCCGCCGAGCAACTGCCGAGCAGAGTTGCCCCGCTGCTCCCACCGATGCGTATCCACAGTCGACGTGGTGTCATCACCCGCGATGCGGTGACGGGCACCTGGCGTTTCGTCCTTGCATCGGGCTCACGTGATGATGGCGATCACTCGATCGAAATTCTGCCGTGCGAGGAACTGAAATCGCTGATCACGATGGCACGTTCAAGTCCGATGCCTGTCCATGTGCTGCTGACGGGCGATGTGACAGTCAGCGATGGACGCAACTACATCCTGCCGATTCGCTCGAAGCCGATCTATGGCGGTCGCTGGATCGGACCTTGATGATCGCGGCACTCGTGCCGCTGTGGTTGCACACATCGCACGCGCTGAAGACCTATCCTGTGTAGTCCAATGGCAGAAACGCTCCCGAAGCGATTTGTGCTGACCACTTCGCTTGGCGAGATAGAGATTGCCGCGTGGGGCGATGTGGCGCCGCAGCATGTCGCGAACTTCGCGCAGCTCTCCGCAAGCGGGTTCTATGAGGGGCTCGTGTTTCACCGCGTGATTCCCCGCTTCGTCGTGCAGGCAGGGTGCCCAAAGGGCGATGGAACGGGTGGACCAGGCTGGAGTGTTCCCGCGGAGTTCAGTGGTCGTTCGCATGAGCTTGGCGTACTCTCGATGGCAAGGTCCATCGATGCGGAGAGTGCAGGGAGCCAGTTTGTCATCTGCCTCTCGCGCGAGAACTGCGCGCATATGGACGGCGTGTACTCCGCGTTTGGCAAGGTGACGCGGGGAACGGATGTTCTTGAACAACTCGCCGCGGTGGAGTGCGAGCGATCGGGACGACCCGTGGATCCGCCGCGCATCCTCAAACTGGAGGCGTTCGCATCATGAGCAACCCCGAAGTCCATGACCGATTCGCGAGGGTGCGCGATGCCATGCTCGCGTTCCGCGATGCGCGCGAATGGAAGCCCTTCCACGATCCGAAGAATTTGGCGGAGGGTCTTTCCATCGAGGCAGGCGAACTGCTCGAGGTGTTTCTCTGGAAGACGACGGAGGAGTGCCGGCGCGTTCAGGATGACCCGATGGCGATCGCCAAGATCCGCGAGGAACTGGCAGACTGCTTCCTCTTCTGCGTCCTTCTGGCGGATGCGTGCAACATCGACCTGATTGATGCCGCGCATGACAAGATCGAAGGGAACGCACGGAAGTACCCAGTCGAGCGCGCCAAGGGTCGACGCGACAAGTACGACGCGCTCTGATCCGCCGCGAGGGGTAGACGTCTGCGAGCCACCCCTATCGCACGGTTGGGGGAACGCTGCCTGCTTCGGTCGTTGGCTTCACGCGCTCGCTGCTGCGATCGGTGCCGGGCATTCTGGCTGGCGCAGGCACCAACTGCATCGACAGAATCACGGGGATCTCCTGTGGACGACCTGTCGGCGCATCGGCAATCGGCGTCGCGGCAATCGAATCGATGGTGCGCGCCCCTGAGACCACAAAGCCGAATGCGCAGTATTGCCCATCGAGACGCGCCGTGGCTGCGCGCCCGAGCGCGATGAAGAACTGAGAGCCCGCCGAATGCGGCTCGTCCGCGCGCGCCATCGAGAGCACGCCGTAGTCGTGGGGAAGTCGGCTCGGCTCAAGCGCCAGCACATGGCCAGGGCCACCATTGCCTGACAGCGTCGGATCGCCTCCCTGAATCACGAATGGACGACCCTCGCGGTCCGCAGGCACGATTCGGTGAAACCCGCCGCGGTCATAGAAGCCCTCGCGCACCAGCGTTCGAAAGTTCCACACGGTCGCGGGAGCCTCGTGCGGAGCGAGCGCGATCCGCATCTCCCCATGATCGGTGCGGACGAGCACATCCATGTCGGGGTAGATGCGGTAGCCAGAAAGTACGGGCGGATCACCATCAATCCATGTGCGCTTGATCTCGTCGATCGTCGTGTCATCAGGGTCAAGCGCCTCGCTTCCCCAGCCGACGACCTTCGTGAACTCGGTCGTTCCATCGGGTCGCTTGCTGCGCACCGTGCGCACGGGCGGCGGTTCCCGCAGCGGTTGAACGACGAGCGGAGATCCGATCGCCTCATCGTTCGCCGCGAGTTGCAGCCACGCGGCGCGTTGCATGCCTTGAACACCTGGCAACACCGACAGAAGATCAATCTTGCCGCTGGAAAGTTCCTTCGCCATGCCGAGAACTTCGCCCGCAGAGTCGATGAGCAGCAGGGTGTACTTCGTCTCTGGGTCGCCGCCGCGGATGATGACCTCGACGGGTCCGTTGGGTGGCGCAAACAAGCGGGCTGCGCGCACTGCTGTCACATCGCGCCCACTCCGCGATGAACGTTCGTCGCTGTCCCGTGGCTCCGTGTGGCGGGGCAGTGGAGCCTTGCGCGGCGCGATCGTGGGATCGCGGAGCGTCTGCGGACGCAGTGTTGGCGCAACGGTCGGAGTCGCCGTCGGCGTTCCAACGGGCGCACTCGGAGGTGGCGGATCCGTTGGCGGCGCTTGCACCGCAAGAATGCACGCCAATGCCACGGTCGAAGTTGCAACGAGGATTGCCACGCGTTCACGCTATCACGGATCGCACGCTGCGCGGTGCGGTGCCGATCGCCGTGGGGCAAACTCTTATCATCCGAAACATGGCGCAGACCGTTCGACCAGCCATCGTCCAAAGGCGGCTCATCATCGGGCTGGAGATTCATGTCGAACTGGCAACTCGAACAAAGATGTTCACGAGCGCGCCGAGTGTGGCGCATCCCGATCACTTTGATGCCGCCCCGAACACGCTTGTCACGCCAGTGGTCGCGGCGCTGCCCGGCACACTGCCCGTGATGAATCGACGAGCAATCGAGATGTCGATGATGGTCGGTTTGGCGCTTCAGTGCACCATCGCGAAACAGTCGAAGTGGGACCGCAAGAATTACTTCTATCCGGACCTGCCCAAGGGCTATCAGATCAGTCAGTACGACCAACCGCTGTGTACGGATGGGAGTGTGGAACTCACGCTCGCGAGCGGGGAGGCACTCCGCATCGGGATCATTCGAGCGCACCTCGAGGAAGACACGGGCAAGTTGGGTCACGAGTTGCCGGGCGGCGCGCCGTACGACGGCTCGCTCGTCGATCTCAACCGTGCTGGGACGCCACTGCTGGAGATCGTCACCGCGCCCGACTTCCGTACCGCTGATGAGGTCGTTCTCTTTGCGCAGGAATTGCGGTCGATCTGTCGCTTCCTCGGCGTGACCGAGGGGATCATGCAGAAGGGACACATGCGCTTCGAGCCCAATGTCAACATGGCACTGACGCTTGCCGATGGGCGAGAGGTGCGCACGCCGATCGTGGAGGTGAAGAATCTGAATTCATTCCGCGCGCTCAAGGGTGCGATCGATCATGAGGCGGAACGCCAGCCGCGCGAGTGGGAAGAGACTGGGCGCGAGCAGGGGCGAGGCATGAAGTCCACGCGTGGCTGGGATGATGTTGCAATGGCCACGGTGTTGCAGCGAGAGAAGGAAGACGCGCATGACTATCGCTACTTTCCCGATCCGGATCTCGTGCCCGTGGAAGTTTCGGACGCATGGATCGCACAGGTTCGCAGTGAAATGCGGGAACTGCCGCAGGCCAAGCGGAAGCGTTACACGGCTGCGGGGATCGGCGAGAAGGACCTTCGCCAGTTGATGGATGCGCCGGCGCTGTGTGGGTTCTTTGATGCGGCTGTGGACGCGGCGGGTGGCATGAAGGCCGCCGGAGCAGTGGCGAAGGTCGTGCTCAATGCGGGTGCGCGCCGTGCGAACGAGACGGGTGTCGCGGTGCATGAGCTGGGTATCTCGCCCCGCGCGGTGGCGCGCATCGTTGCGCTGCGCGAGTCTGGTCGCGTGTCGGCGCAGGGCGCAGATCAGTTGTTTGGCATGGCGTGTACCGATGGCGATGATGTCGACACAATGGCGGAGAAGAACGGACTGCTCGTGAGCAACGACACAGGTCAGCTCGATGCATGGGTCGATGCCGCGATTGCCGCACACGCGCAGGCCGCGGCAGATGTCCGCGCGGGAAAGATGGCTGCGATCGGACGAATCGTCGGCGCCGTCGTCAAACAGTCGGGCGGCAGCGTCGATGGCAAGGTGGTGCAGGCGGCGATCCTGAGGCGGCTTGGGGGCGCCGGCTGATGTACGCGCCGCTCGTTCCGCGGTACTGGGCAGATCAAGGAGTCGATCGTGTGTTGATCGATGAGGGTTCGATCAACCGCCGCGTAGAGGAACTTGGACGCGAACTCGCCACGCAGTTTCATGACGGTCGGGAGGTCGTGCTGATCGCCGTACTGACAGGTGCGGTTGTCTTCGTTGCAGATTTGATGCGTGCAATCCCGACGCGCGTGAAGATCTCGATGGTCAGTGTCGCTTCCTACGGTGCTTCAACGCAAAGCCAAGGTGCGGTTCTGGGGTCAGCGCTCCCAGCGAACATCGGCGGCAAGCATGTCATCATCGTCGATGAGATCCTCGACTCAGGGGGAACCATCCGCCTGCTTCGAGAGCGGCTGATTGCGCAGGGCGCCGCATCGGTGCAGGCGTGTGTCCTGCTTCGCAAGCAGCGACCGCAGGCTCTCGAAACACCCTGTGAACTCATCGGCTTCGACATCCCCGATGTGTTCGTTGTCGGCTACGGACTCGACTTCAACGATGAGTTTCGCAACATGCCGTTTGTCGGCGTGCTCGGTGAGGCAGGGATTCGTGGGCGGAGTACGGCATGAGCGACACCATGGCTGCGGGTGCTTCGGTGCGCGAACTCGCTGCTGTGGTCGATGAAGACGAGACGATCCTGTTGGTCGTGCGTCCTGCGCCATGGTTCATTGTGGCAACGAGCGCTCGAGCTCTGCCGGCAGCCGCGGCGGCGGGGGGCGTGCTTGCGCTTGCGTCGCTCGACCCATCGATCCCATGGGACTTGAGCGGCTCTCTGCTCGCGTTCGCCGCCATCATGGCGGCGCGCGCCATGTGGCAGAGCGCAGACTGGTTCTCGCGTGTCTATGTGCTGACCGATCGCCGCATCGTGGTTCGCAGGGGTGTTCTGCCCGAAGTGTCTGAGTGCCCACTTGCGGAGGTCGCAGGAATCGGGCAGCCCCAGCGTTGGATCGAGCGATTGGGCAAGACGGGTTCGCTTGCTGTGCTCTGTGGGCCATCGCGCCGCACTCGGCGCGCATGGCGACTCAAGCAGGCGAAGTCGGTGGACAACGTACTGCCCGCGCGCCCAAGTCAGACAGCGCCATCATCCGCCGCCAGCAAGACGCCATTGCAACACCGAGTTCGCGTGGCGACGGAACTGGAGTGGAGCGTGATTCGCACGCCCGAGTCGGTGCGCCAGACGATCTTGCAGGCGGTCACTCGTTACCGCTGAACGCCTCCGAGTGAGGAACGCCTCGCGCGCTACCACAGGCCTTCGCGGGGATTCGGCAGCCGTTCGCCTATTTCTCGCAGTGCGCTCTGATCCTGATCACTCAGCGATGGTGGGGCAACGATCTGTATGACTGCGTAGAAGTCGCCGGGTGACTTGTTCGGTGGCGCAACTCCCTTGCCAG
>VGXN01000072.1 GCA_016873335.1 Phycisphaerae bacterium
CCCGCCGTCCGGATGCTGCCGAAGCGCACGCGCAACGATGCAGCGCTGCTGCTCGCCACCAGACAACTCATGGAATCGTCTGCTCGCGAGCGGTTCGAGAGCAAGTTCGTGCAGCAACTCCTCTGCCGACACGCTCGCCGCACCATGCACAGCACCCAACTCGATCACATCGCGAACGGTCACATCGATGGCAAGCATCGACCGCTGCGCCACCCATGCCACACATCGCGCACGCTGCGCAGGCGCGATGGCGCTTGTCTCCCTGCCGCACCACTGCACCGAACCATCCGTCGGCGCACGCAGCCCCGCCGCAAGCCGGAGCAGGGAACTCTTTCCACAGCCGTTCCTGCCAATCAGAAGGCAGGTACGACCGACTTCCACCTGCATCGTCACCGAATGGAGAACGCGCCGCTGTGAGTACGCAAAGGAAGCATTTCGAATCGTCAGCATGACCAGTCTCCACGGCGCAGGCGCGCTGATCGCAGCATCAGCAGGAACACAGGTCCACCCACGAGTGCAGTCAGCACACCGATCGGCAGGCGACCGCTTCCAAAGTCAATCCCCTGTCGGATCGCATCGCTCCACACCAAGATCGCGGCACCCGCGACGGCGCTCGCGGGCACGAGCGCGCCATGCAGTCCGCCCAAGAGCGCACGCGCCAGATGCGGCGCCATAAAGCCCACAAACGCGATCGGTCCACACAGCGCAACACTTGCGGCGGCCAGCGCACCAGCACCGATGAACAATCCAAGTCGCAGCGGCCCCACGTCAACCCCGAGACTCGCGGCTTCATCGTCGCCTGCACTCGCGACATCGAGAGCACGCGCCTTCCATGATGCCACGAGCAGCACAATCACGAGCATTGCCACGGTGTTCCAGAACGGAATTGTCCGTGGCAGTTCTGGCACCTGGCCCATGAACCAGCTCCAGAGTTCACCGCGGCTCGTTGGCGGCATCATCGACTGCACAAGGAGCGTGATCGCGCCACACATGCTCGCCACCACGGTGCCCGCAAGGACAAGCGTCAGTGGGTCCAGCACTCCACCGCGCCGACCAAGCAGAAACACCAAGAGCAACACGCCAACCGCACCGATCGTTCCCGGCAACAAGGCATCCGGACCGACGAATGCGGCTGCAGCGCCGGCGGCAGCGATTGGCAGCCAGGCGGCAAGTGTTGCGCCGAGTCCCGCACCAGCCGAAAGCCCAAGGATGAAGGGCGAGGCGAGCGGATTTCGAAGCAGCGCCTGCAGCAGGAGACCGCTGAGACCAAGTGCTGCGCCGGCAGCCACCCCGGACTGCACCGCACCAAACCGAAGGAGAGCGATCTCAGCCTCGGGAACGCCGACAATCCAGTTTCCCGTACTTGGATCACGACCAAGGAGAAGCCGCGCGCCAATGCCTGCACACAGCGCACCGCCAAGGGCGATCAGTGCCCATCCCGTGGATCGCCCTGCGCTCATGGCGGCTGCACCTCCGAGGCAAGACGTGCACGCAGTCGTCCAAGCGCGAGCGTGATTCCGCCGCCAGGCTGGAGGAGCGCAGGCTCGTCGAGCCGCAGGATCGTTGTGTCGCTCGCCAGCAGCGAATCAAAACGCGCATCCGCCGCTCCCCTGCCAAGAAGGATCATGATGTCAGGCCTGATTCGAAGCAGATCTTCCAGCCCGAGCGCCTGGTAGCCCGCGCGCGGCACCGCAGCCGTGAATCCCTGTGCCGTCAACGCTTCCATCAGATAGGAATCGCTGCCGAATGCAAGCAGTTCCGCATCCTCCTCAGCGCAGAGCACTGCCAAGATCCGCTTGCCAGAAGCGCCCGCAATCGGGGCCGTGGCTGCATCAAATGCCGCGCTGAGCCGCGCGGCGTCTTCTCGCATCTGCCCGCGCTGAGGGTCCCCACACAGCGGTGCACACACCGCAGCAACGTCCTTGACCGCCCGGCGACAGTCGTCCAGGGTGACGAGTTGGATGGGAACCACCGACCAACCCTTGACCTGCGCGAGATCGACCAGTGTGGAAGGAATCCCTTGCGCAGGGGGCTGCACAAAGACCAGCGTCGGACTGGCTCGAACGAGCGCCTCCGCATCGATGTCGAGCAGTGTGCCAACGGCAGGCACGTTGGGGGCGCCGACACACCAAGGCGTTCTTCCGACAAGGAGGTGCGCTGCACCGAGTTCGACAAGCGTTGCAGTCACCCCTGGGGAAAGCGACACGATGCGTGCGGCGCGCTGCGCATCGGCACTTTGGGGTGGGGCTGGCTCCGTGCGTTCACATGCTGCGCAGACCAGCGCAAGCGGCAGCGCCACGATCATTGACCATCGAGCCCGCACGGCGGAGGCACTCACGAGGGGCTACATTAGCGCAGCGATGGGTTGGTGGAACTCCTTCAAGGCAACGCTCGGAATCGCGCCCAGCGAGGGCGCACCACAGCAAGAGGTGATCGACTCGGCACCTGTGCAGTCGATGCCCGTGATTCGCCACGCTGAATCCAATGGGCACACGATCGATCTTCCCGCCGAGCTTCGCACGCAGGTTGCCGAGCACGCCCGGTCGCAGCAGCAGTTGCAAGCGATGCTCGCGACACTTTCGAACACCATGCAGGCGATGCCGCAACTTGCCAAGCAACAGGCGCAGGTGCTTGAGACGCTGCTCGACCAGTCCGCGCGAGCGCGTCAGCGCGACCAGACCATGGAGCGGAACCTGACGCAGTTGGTGGATGGTGCTGATCGCCAAACGCAGACGCTCGGATTGGTGCAGCAGCAACTCGACCTGAATCACGAGGTCAGCCTGCGTGTGGCGGACAGCCTGAAGGAAGTCTCGGGTGCCATCGGGACCTTCGCCACTTCCAGTGAACGCCAATCACGCGCGCTCGAGAGTCTGGTGCAGGCGACGCAGCGACGCGTGGCGCAATCGGATCGCCTCGAGCGGTCGCTTCAGTTCTGGCTCGCCGCCGTTGCGCTCATCTGCACGGTCGCCATGTTGTACGGAGTGTGGTCCGCAGCGAAGGGACCCGTCGTGATCGCGATGCCCGTTCCTGAGCAGTCCACAACGGCGACGCCGCAGACGCAGCCCTGACATGAGCCTCGGAATCGAAGTGCCTCAGGTCGCAGTCGCTTCGCTGCCCTGCATCTGGCTGCGCACCAGCCGTTGATACACGCTGCAGCGGTCCAGCAACTGCGGATGCGTTCCCACATCGACAACGCGTCCCTTGTCCATCACAACGATGCGATCTGCCGACAGCATCGTGGAGAGTCGGTGCGCCACGGTCAGCGTTGTGCGCGAATGGCTGATCTCTGCGAGCGCCTGTCCGATCTGTTGTTCACTCTCGGCATCGATCTGACTTGTCGCCTCATCCAGAATCAGGATGGCGGGGTCTCGCAGCAGTGCGCGCGCAATTGCAAGGCGTTGCCGCTGCCCACCCGAGAGGCTTGCCCCTTGCTCGCTGATGGCGCCGTCAAGCCCACCCGCAAGCCGCAGCACGAATGACTCGGCATGGGCGCGGCGCGCCGCGTCGACAAGCTGCTCACGCTGCACACCCGGCATGCCGAGCGAAATGTTCTCCGCCACCGAGCCCTGGATCAGGATCGACTCCTGCGTCACCACGCCGATCTGGCGGCGCACGCTGGCGATGGTGGACTGCGCGATATCGACCCCATCAATTCGAATGCGCCCCGAAGAAGGATCAAGGAGGCGCGGCAGCATCGAAAGCAATGTGGTCTTTCCGCAGCCGTTGGGTCCCACGAACGCAACATGTTCACCAAAGGTGATGTCGAGCGTCACCCCTTCCACCGCAGGCTCTTCCGCCCCTGGGTAAGTAAAGGACACCTGCTCGAATGAAAGCTTGACGCGGTGACGCGGCAAACGGAGGAGCGTTTCGGAGCGCCGCGGCTCCTCCTTCAAAGCAAGCATTTCCTTCAGACGATCCGCCGCTGCGCCCGCCGCCTGAATGTCGATGGCGAAACTCACGAGCGGACGCACCGATGCGGCAGCCACCGCGAGCGAACCGAGTGAAAGCACGAAGCGGTCAAAGCTGAGCGTTCCGCGGAGAATCTCGCGCACGGCAAACGCCGCGAGCGCGAGCGCCGTGAGGATCGTGAGGGTTTCGATCAAGGGACCTGCGAGACTCTGAGCAACGCGCGCCCGCAGCGACTCGCGAACAACGCCATCATTCGCGCGGCGAAACCTTCCTGTCATGGCGGACTCCGCCGTCGCAGTCTTCACCATGCGCAGCCCACCAAGGGCCTCGGTCGTCACCCGAAGGAGCACCGCCTGTTGGATGAGTGCGCCCTTGTTTCCCCGTCGCACTCGCTTTCCACTCTTTCGCAGCACCACGCCGAAGATGGGGCCCGCGATTGCCGCAACAAGCACCACGCGCCAGTCGATCAACACCGCAGCCGTGAATGCCGCGATTGCCTTCGTGATCTGCGCGGTCGCCTTGCCCGTGAGCGTCATGAAGCCGCCCACCAGTTCGCTCGTGTCTCGGATGACTCGACTCGCACACTCCGCCGGGCCGAGCCGCATCACCTCACGCAGCGGAAGCCGCATCGCGTGACGGAACACATCGAGGCGGATCCGCGCCACCACTTCAGTGCACAGGCTGAAACTTGAGGCCTGATGCAGAAAGTTCGCGGCAGCACCCACCATGGTGAGCACCCCCACACCGCACAAGATCAGCAGCACCCCCGCAAATGGGTCGCTCGGGAGGCGTTCCAACACCACCGTTGGGACACGCAGCCACGGGTTTGTGGCGTTGAAATCCGAAGCCAATGCCTGCAGCGACTTGCCCTCTTCACCGAGGATCAACTTGAGGATGGGAACGAGGCTCAGCAGCCCAACACCGAGTCCTGCGGCAGACACAGCGGCAAACAGCAGCGTCCAAGTCAGGCGAGCAGGACGATCGAGCAGTCGCCGCGCGAAGTGGAAGAACGCGCCCATCCGACCTCGAAGGCTATCAGGAGACGCAACCGGTCAACTGATGCAAGTCACGCCAGAATGCGGGATAGCTCTTCGACACGCAGGCGGGGTTCGCGATGGAAATGCCTGGCCTCGCAAGCCCGAGCACGGCGAAGGACATGGCAACGCGGTGATCGCCACGGGGATCGATCAGGACGGGAGTTGCGCGCGCACGATCGGGATGGATAGTGATCGAATGACCCGTCGATTCGATGCCGCAGCCCGCGCGCGCCAGTTCCTCCGCCAACACATTCACTCGGTCAGACTCCTTGACCTTGAGCGTCTCGAGCCCTCGGATACGCGTCGATCCCTTGGCAAGCGACGCAATCGCGGCGACACACAACGCCCCATCGGGCCAGCGCGATGCATCAATGTCAACGCCGCGCCAGGTCGATGTGCCCTCCACGCCGATGCCAGCTGCACTCGAGCACTCCGACGCACCCATCGAAACGATGGCAGCAAGACAAGCCACATCCGGTTGTTTGGAGAACCGCGGAAGTCCGCGGATCAGCACGCGGGAATCGGGGACGATTGCAGCGGCGGCCAGAAAGTACGCGGCGCTGCTGGCGTCCACCTCGATCGGCATCGACGCTGCACGCAGTTCGGTTGGCGGCACTGTGATGCGAGTCAGCTTGCCTGCGGCATCACGCTGCACCTGCACGGGAACGCCCCACTTCTCCAGCGCATGAATCGTCAGTTCAACATAGGAGGGGCTTGTCAGTGAATCGGCGCCCACGGTCAGGTCAACGCCGCGTTCGAGCCGCGGTGCGAGAAGCAGCACGGCGGAAACAAACTGGCTTGATGCGGTCCGCCCAACTTCGAGTGCGCCGCCAAGGGGCAGCTTGCCGCCACCCACACGAACGGGCAGCCGTCCCTCCGCTTCGATGTACTCGATCTTCGCGCCGAGCGCGCGGAGCATCTCGATTCCCTCCGACACGGGACGCTCTCGCATCCGCGCACTGCCATCGATTGTGATGGGCTTTCGCGCAAGCGTTGCCAGTGCGATCATGAAGCGCGTGGGCGTTCCACCATCACCGAGCATGACGCTCGATCCACCGGGCAATCGTCCGCGACCCTCCACTTCCACCCACGACGCGCCTTCGCTTACTTCCGCACCAGATGCGCGAAGCGCCTCCATGAAACGGTCCGTGTCATCTGCGCGAAGGGGCGCATCGAGCCGCGTGCGCCCACTCGAAAGCGCAGCCAACATGAGGAAGCGGTTCGTCTCGCTCTTGGACCCGGGTGGCGTCACCTCGCCACGGAATGGGCGCGGGGCGGGGATGATCGAAACGCTCTCGGACTTCTGCACGATGGTCATTGCCGCTGTCAATCTCCCGCCGACGAAGCGGAACGGAACACCGCTACGACATCCTCGATGGGCACCACATACAGACGATTGTCCCCCTCGAAATCCACTGGGATCGCATGCTTGGGATGAAAGAGCACGCGGTCGTATCGTTCGACGGAATAGTCGGGATCACGTTCAACCTGTGAACTCACCGCCACCACGCGCCCCGTCAGCGTTGGAATCTCCATCTTGTCGGGAAGGTGGATGCCGACCTTTGTGATCTTCTTGTCCTCATCCTTTCGGATCAGAACACGCTTGCCAACCGGCTCCACCGTTTCAAGGCGCTTCGTTCCTTCTTTCGGTCGCTGGGTCAACGTGTCACACTCCTTGGTTCGGTCTCAGCAACTCCAGTGCGTTCAGTCGTTTGGTGCCGGGAAGCCCTGCGGCGACTCGAGCGGCTTTGGATCACCCGCCGTGCACATGATCACCACAAAGACGGTGGCGATCGCCAACAGAATCCCCACAATGATTCCGAGTTTGCGGCCAACATTGGACGGCGAAGGAGTCGCATTCATGAAGCGTG
>VGXN01000073.1 GCA_016873335.1 Phycisphaerae bacterium
GAAGCCCGCGGGCCGCGCTCAGTAATCGCGCCGCACGAAGACAACGGTCGCGAGCAGCAGGATCCCCGCCTCGAATGCGGCGCTTGTTCCAAGGACCCACGCGATCGAGCGTGAACGCTCCTCGTCTCTGAGTGCGCGCTCGTACTCGCCGCGCTTCACGCGGCGCGGACCGAACGCGCGCTGTGGACCGCGCTCCGAATCAGGGTCGCGCGTGGGCATGGAAGCAGATGCGAGCAGCCAACGATCGAGCAGCTCGAGCGTGTCGTATGTCTTGGGCACGAACGACTTGATGCCGTGGAACCAGAAGTACGCGCGGTCCCAGTCGATGCGATTGTCCTTCGCCTTCTGCAGATCTGACCGCAGCGTTTCCAGATCGCTCTCCTCGAGCGGCTCCGATCCATCCTTCGTCACGCCCGCGGCAAGTTCCCTTTCGATCGCGGCGGTCTCCAGTGAGTTGGCGATTCGACCCGCCACCACAATCGACTCGGAAAGGTTCACCGAGAAGATGACTGTCCATGCCAGCAGCGTCAGGATCAGCGATGCGACCGATGATTTGGTCAGCATTCCCACGAGGGCGCAGATGCAGTAGAGCAAGCTGTAGAAGAAGGTGACGATCGGTACCGCGAGGAAGAGTCCCCACTCCCACACGCCGCCGCGCAGACCAATCGCCGCGAAACTGGCGAGTGAAAAGACGCAGACTTGGAGCGCCGCGAACAGCAGCCCAGTCGCATACTTCGTGAGGAAGAGGCGCGCGCGCCCGATGGGCTTGGCCAGCAGCAGATCGATCGAGCCTGGCGCGACCAGATCGGGGATGATGCCGCATGTCGTCACGAGCGCGAGCAGCGTGGCGATCAGCCCGAGCCACCAGTCCACGCCGAGCGCCACGAACAGCGACTTGTAGAAGGTTTCGGGCGAGGTGGTGGTGCTGTTGTAGAAGGGGCTGTCGAAGGTCCATCCAAGGAAACTGATGCCTTGCTCGTTGATGCCAAGCGACGCGAAGAGGGCCACGACGAGCACATTGATGACAAGCGCGAGCCAGAAGAGGCGCCGCGCACTGAGTTCGCGGTAGGCGCTGAGGAAAATCGCGGCCGTCTGGGTCATCGCGCCGCACCTGGCTTGAGGATGAGACCCGTGGAAGGATCGGTGACGGCGCGCAGGAAGAGATCCTCGAGCGACTCGCGCACGGTCTGCACCGAAACCACCGTTCGCCCTTCGGTACGGAGTCGATCAAGCAGCGGCTGCGCGCCATGCGCATCGAGCCCGAGGAACATCAGTCGTGTGGCGGCGCCTGCAATGCCAACGCCCTGCAGCGTGCCAGCGGGGACGCGCTCGATGCGCGTTTCCGCATCGCACCAAACAGGTGCTTCCCCAGCGATGACGATCTCGTAGCGGCGACTCGATGCGGTCAGTTCGTCGATCGTGCCTTGCGCAGCGAGCCGACCCTGCACCAGAATGCCGACGCGGTCGCAGACGCCTTCGACCTCCGAGAGCAAGTGCGAGTTCAGCAGCACCGTTCGTCCTTCCGCCCGCATCTCCACGAGCAGATCGCGGATTTCGCGACGACCGACGGGATCAACGCCGTCGGTCGGCTCGTCGAGCACCACCAGCCTCGGATCGTTCACCAGCGCCGCAGCGAGTCCAGCGCGCTGCTTCATGCCCTTCGAGTAGGAGGCGAGCTTTCGGTCCATCCACGCGCCCAGACCGACTCGCTCCAGAAGTTCGGCAGCACGGCGCTTGCGCGTGGGGCGGTCCACCTTCGACATGGCGCCGCTGAACTCGACCGCCTGCCGACCAGTGAGGAACCCGGGAAAGCGGTGGTGTTCAGGCAGGTAGCCGATGCCTTCAAGCGCTGCGGACGAGCCCACGGAATGACCGAGCACGGAGCCGTGCGCTTCGTCGGCGCGCACGAGCGTCATGAGCACCTTCACGAGCGTGCTCTTGCCGGCGCCGTTGGGTCCAAGCAGACCGAAGATCTCACCGGGCGCGACATGCAGCGCAACACCCTGCAGTGCGCGGATGCGGCGACCATAGGTCTTGCGAACCCCATCGACATCCACGGCGAGCGCGCCGCCACCCGATCCGATGGTCATGTGCCGCCCGTGACAGCAGGCGGGGGAGCGGCCTGCCGGGCGGCAGCCGCCGCAAGATCGCGCCCACGGTCCCGCGCAGCACGAAGCGCGTTGTGCATCATGGACTGGAACCCATGCGACTCAAACACAGCCATCGCTGCGCTCGTTGTGCCGCCCTGACTGGTGACCATGCCGCGCAGTTCCGCAGGATTGCGGTCGCCGCGCGCAAGCAGGGTGGACGCGCCAAGCAGCGATTGGCGAACGAGTCGGTCTGCGGTCGGGCGGTCGAAGCCCAGACGCATCGCGCTCTCGATCATCGACTCGGCGAGCAGGAACAGGTACGCGGGTCCCGATCCGCTCGTGGCAGTTGCCGCATCGAAGAGATGCTCTGAAATCTCCACGGTCGAACCGATGGACCCGAGCACGCGGAGTGCGCGCGCGCGGTTGGCATCGGAACACTCGGTGACGGTCGCATAGGTCGTGACCGCAAGCCCCACTTGCGCCGCCACATTCGGCATGCAGCGCACCGTGTGAATGCCCGCACCGAAGGCCTCACTCAGCCGCGTGGTGGAAACGCCCGCCATCACGGAGATGACCAGCGTGCCTGGCTTGAGCAGCCCGATACCAAGCGCGACTTCCGAGAATGTCTGCGGCTTCACCGCAAGCACAAGAATGTCCGCATCTGCCGTGCGCGCGAGATCGGTCGCTGTGGCGCAGCCGATCCGCTCGGCGCGTTCGCGCGCCGCCGCGTCGGGATCAATGACCGTGATTTGTCTGGCAGTGAACACCGAGGCGCGGATGCAACCCGTCACCAGAGCGCTTCCCATGCTGCCGAAACCAACCACCACAACCGTTTCAGCCATGCGACAACAATAGCATGGGTGATACCATTCGCGCATGACCCAGAATTCGATTGGGTCGGTCGCGTTGCTCGACTTCGAGCAGCCCGTGGCCGAGGTGGAACGGCAGATTGCGGCGCTGGAGGCATCCGGCGGGGCAGCATCCGATGAGATGGCGACGCTGCGCGCCACGCACACCACCGTTCTGGAGAAGACCTACCGCGAACTCACGCCGTGGCAGACTGTTCGCGTGGCTCGGCACCCGGCGCGACCACAGACGCTCGACTATGTCGACCTCATCTGCCGCGACTTCTGCCCGCTGCACGGCGACCGCCGCTTCGCCGATGATCCCGCGATCGTCACCGGTTTCGCACGGCTGGGGGCGTTCAAGGTGCTGCTCGTCGGTCACCAGAAGGGGCGCACCACGCCCGAGCGCATCGCCTGCCGATTCGGCTGTGCCAACCCGGAGGGCTACCGCAAGGCGCTGCTGAAGATGCGTCTCGCGGAGAAGTTCCGACTGCCGATCGTGACGCTCGTCGACACGCCGGGCGCGTACCCGGGCATCGACAGCGAACAGCGCGGGCAGGCGGAGGCGATCGCGGTCAACCTGCGCGAGATGAGCCGCATGCGCACGCCGATCGTGTCGATCATCATCGGCGAGGGCGGGTCGGGCGGAGCGCTCGGCATCGCGGTCTCCGATCGCGTGGCGATGATGGAGAACGCCTGGTACTCGGTGATCTCGCCCGAGGGATGCGCGGCGATTCTTTGGAAAGAGGCGAACGAACGCACGAACCCGCAGGCCGCGAAGGCGTTGGCACTCACGGCCAAGGACAATCTTGCGAACGGTCTCGTGGATGCGGTGATCCGCGAGCCCGTGGGCGGCGCGCACCGAAACCCGCGCGCCGCATCGCAGGCGGTGCAGGCGTGGATCGTCGAGCAGTTGACGCACCTGACAAGAATGGACACCGAGACGCTGCTCGCGCAGCGTTACGAGAAGTTCCGCCGCATCGGCGCGCCGCGCTGAGATACGAGGCGCGCACCGGGCGCGCACGCGGATGCGCCGCGTCTTGGCAAAGCGTTGACTTTTTGGCGTGATTTCGTTAGAATGGCGGGGCTGCGGACAGGGCTCCGTTTCCGAGGGCTGCCGCAACCGAATCAGGAGGACCAACGCGTGGCAGCAAAGAAGAAGGTTGCATCCCGTTCGACGGCCCGTGGTGGCAAGGGCAAAAAAAGGGACAAAAAGAAGTCCGCGAAAGCGCGGGGCAAGACCGCCGGCAAAGCCGCTGCGAAGACGGTTGGGGGGGCGAAGCCGATGCCCACGCTCATTGCCAAGAAGCAGGCGCCGCCTACGGCACCGCAGCTGACCAAACTGCCGCCGCCGAAGAAGGTGTATGAGATGCCAGAGAGCATCGTGGGTCCGCCACCACCGCCGCCGAAGCGTTCCAAGGGCGCGCCGCCGCCAGTCATCGCCAAGCAGCGCCCGAAGGTGAAACCAACGCGCGCGGGCGAGAAGCCGAAGGAGGCGCGGAAGAAGATCGACTTCGCCAACGCGCGATCTGTCGCCGAGGCGGCCGTGCAGGCGGCGAGCACGCAGAAGGCGCCTGCCGGCTTCGTGGTCATCAATGGTCGCCGTGTGCGCGTTCTCTCCATGAAGGGAATCAAGATCGCCAAGCGCAAGGCAGTCCCGAAGGCCGCGCCCGCGGTGGAGCAGGAGCCGGTCCCACTCAAGCTTGGAAAGACGAAGCTGTCTGCGCGAGATCTCGACCGCTACCACGATGTTTTGCTTCGACTGCGCACGGAGCTTGTTGGTCGCGTGGATGACACGGAACGTGAGGCGCTCAAGAGCAGCGACGGCGGCCTTTCCACGATGCCGCTGCACATGGCGGACATCGGTACCGACACATTCGAGCAGGGTTTCGCGCTGGAGTTCGCGCAGCACGACCGCGAGATCGTCCGGGAAGTGGACGACGCGCTCGCACGCATCAAGGACCTCACCTACGGACTCTGCCTCATGACGGGCAAGCCCATTCCCAAGGGGCGACTCGATGCGAAGCCATGGGCGAAGTACACGGTCGAGTCGGAGCGGATCGTGGAGAAGAGCCGAGGTCTTGTGTGAACGCCGATGGCCCTGCGTGGCGCTCGCCGCGCGCGTGGGCCGTGCTGCTCTGCGTGTGGGCGCTCGCGCTCGGCGCGGATCTCTGGAGCAAGCACGCAGCCTTCGCCACGGTCGCGGGCGACCCCATCATCCTTGCGCCGCGTGAAGTCGTGGCAGACCCCTCTTACCGCTTGCCATGGCACAGCGGCATTCGTGTCCTCTCGCCCGACCTGCTCGACTTCCATCTCGTGGTCAACCACGGCGCCGTCTTTGGCATCGGGCAGAACGCACGCGGCATGTTCATTGTGCTCACCGTGGTGGCGGTCTCAGTTGGTCTCTTCCTCTTCGCGTTCTGGACGCGTGCGCGTTCCACCATGGCACACATCGGCCTTGGGCTGGTCCTCGCAGGCGGCATCGGCAACCTCTACGACCGCATCACATTCGGCGCCGTGCGCGACTTCCTCCACATGCTGCCGCGCCGCGATCTGCCGTTCAATCTCTCTTGGCCTGGCGGATCGCGCGAGATCTTCCCGTGGGTCTTCAACGTCGCCGATGTCGTTCTCCTGATCGGCATGGCGATCCTGATTCTGCAGTCGATCCGCGCCGATGCAGCCGCACGCGCCGCCAGCAAAGCCGCGCGCAGCACCGCCGCTCAGCCCTGAACCTCTGGCGCCGCACGCAGGTGTTCCTGCAGCAACCGCTGCGGCAGTGCATCGAGCGCCAGCGCATCCTCCACTCGAAACGGTGCGCTCCAGGTTCGGCGGATCGATCGGCAGAACCCGCCCGTGCCAAGCGCCCTCCCAAGATCACGCGCGAGGCTGCGCACATAGAAACCCTTGTCGCAGTGAATCCGCACCGTCAGCAGCGGCCACTCCCACGCGACCACATCAATCCCATGCACACGCACGGCGCGCGCCTGCGGCTGCACCGATCCCGCGTCGCCACCCGCACGCACCTCGCGCCTGGCCAAGTCATACGCGCGCCGGCCGGCAATCTTGACCGCGCTGAACGCAGGCGGCGCCTGCATGATCTCTCCCACGAACGAACGCACGGCACTCTCGACCACCGCACGCGAGGGCGGCAGCGCCACCTCCACCACTTCCATCGCTCCCTCACTGTCGTCCGTGGCCGTGAACGCCGACAAATCCATCACACTCTCATACCGCTTGTCGCCCGCCATCCACTGACTCAACTGCTTCGTACACGACCCAAGCCCAATCACGAGCAGCCCGCTCGCCAGCGGATCGAGCGTCCCCGCATGTCCACAGCGCACCCCGCCCGCCGCGCGGCGCACGCGCTCGACCGCGCGCATGCTTGTGGGGCCGATGGGCTTGTCCACAAGCAGGATGCCATCGAGTCCTCTTTCATGGCCCTCTGCAGAACGCTTCACTCGTTCGCTAGACTAACGCGTCCATCCAGTTGGAATCTGGACAGGTGTCCGAGCGGTTGAAGGAGCAGCATTGGAAATGCTGTATACGGGTAACCGTATCGTGGGTTCGAATCCCACCCTGTCCGTTGCCCGCGCGCGCTCCGCGCGCAATCCGCGCCTTCGGCACGCAATGCTCGCGCCTCCGGCGCGCAATCCTCGCGCCTTCGGCGCGATCGGTTCGCGCGCGCCCTCGGCATGCACCCTGCTGGGGCTCAGACAGCTCTCGCCTGCTCCACGGACCTGCGGTCCGCGTTCGCAGGCTCGAGAACTCGCCCAGCAGGGGATGCCTCGTGCGCGCGCGG
>VGXN01000074.1 GCA_016873335.1 Phycisphaerae bacterium
CCGTTGAGTGCAGCGACCGACTCCTCAATCCGCAGGGCGTTCCGACTGGTCGCGCGCGCGCCGTTTCGCAGGCGCGTCTCAAACTCCACCACCAGCGCACTGGCCCCCTCCATGCCACGACCGCGCGTGATCGACCGCTCCACCTTGTCGGCAATCCCGCGCTCATCCACGAGCCGCGCGATCTGCTCATCGGTGATACCTGAGTCAAAGAGTTCTTGGAACGCCGTCATCGCCATCGTCGCGTTCCCGATCAGGAGGTAGTGCAGCGCCATGTCGAGCGCATGCGCTTGCTGCGCCGTTGCGGCCTCCGCGGGATCGGAAAGCACCGGCGGTTCATCGCCAGCGCCTCCATGAGACGCAGCACTGCCGGCACTTTCACTTGCGCTGCTCGCCTCGTCCACCCCGCCGGCGCCGCCACCGCTCTCTTCTGCCATCGGATCTTCCTGCGGTTCACCCATCGGATCATTCGAGGGTTCGCCCGCGGGTTTGGGTGGGGTCGGATCATCTGCCCGCGCGGCAGACGCCATGCCGAGATGGATCACGGCAAGCAAACAGGCGGTCAGGAGTGAACTGCGGGTGGGGTCGTACACGATCGAAAGGTCCTCTTGAGGGGCAGACCCTCGGGCCAGGTCACGAAACGCTTTGAGCAGCCGAGCGGCTGATGAACGGTCCGCTTTGGGGAAGCCATAAAAGTAGCGGAAGGAACGGGTTTCCGCAATGAACGACAGGCGGCGCTGATGCGAGTACTCTCGCGGGCGTGCTTGACCCTCGGCACTCGTGAGCCGAGGCGTGCGCGTGCATCGGCTGACCCGATTCATGCGTGCGAGGGAAGGCGGTGAAAATCCGCCGCGGACGCGCCGCCGTAACGGGTGAGACCGTTGAGGTCTGATACCCGAGCCAGAGAAGCCACTGGAGCCGCAGATGCGGAATCCGGGAAGGCAGGCTCGAGTGCCCGAAGTCGGAAGACCTGCCTGCAGTGTTGTGCCGCCCCCTCGCGGTCTGTTCAGGGGTCACGGCGCGCGGTCAGTCGTTTCACACACAAACCTCATGCTGACTTTCGCGCAGGACCGCGCAGTGATGGCGTGCTTACGGGCAGTGGCTGTCGTCTGCGCACTCGCGGGTGCTTCCCCCGCTCGATCGAACGACTTCGCATCATCCGTGGTTTCCTACGTTCCTGGAACGAACCCCGCCAACGGTTTCACCAATCCATCGGCCGCACTCGGCGCTCCAGAGCGTTTCACTGGCGAAGGCATTTCGCCCGGGGCAGTGACACCATTCGTGCCCGCATTCGGGACATCCGAAATCGTCTCGATTGGTGCGGGTGGAAGTCTGACGCTCGCGTTCAGTCCGCCGATCGTTGATGTTGCAGACAATCCCTTCGGCATCGATCTCATCGTCTTCGGAAACTCGTTCTTCATGGACGGTGCATGGCCTAGGGGCGTGTGTGCAGGACTTGCCGCAGACGGCGGAAGTGTGCAAGTCAGTCCGGACGGTGTGCAGTGGATCACGGTGCCAGACGCCATCGCCGATGGGCTCTTTCCAACGATGGGGTTCACCGATGTGGGGCCCTACTCGTCGACCGATGGCTTCCTTCCAACCGACCCCCACCTGCCAGTCGATCCATCGCTCACCATGGCGGATCTGCAGGAAATGTCCTACGGGGAACTTGTTGCTGTCTACGCGGGGAGTGCGGGCGGCACGGGCATTGATCTCGCCAGCGTCGGGCTCCCAAGCGCTGTCGCCGTGCGCATCGTGGTACCGAGTGGATTTCATCCGAATGTGGAGATCGATGCTGTCGCCCGCGTGCTGCCGCGCGCGCGATCCGCGGACATTGACTCGGACGGAGTCGTGGGCGGCAGTGATTTGACGATGCTTCTGTCCGCGTTTGGATCCGGCGCGGGACCGGCAGACTTGGATCGGAGTGGCGAGGTGAACGGAAGTGATCTGACACTTCTGCTTGCAGCATGGGGCCCTCCATGACGCGTGCATTCACACTCGTGGAATCGCTTGTCACCATCGGCACGTTGGTTCTGCTCGCTTCCCTGCTCGTGCCGGTCGTCGGCGGCGTTCATGAGAGCGGTCGAGGCGTGGAGTGTGCAGTTCGCCTCCGTCAGTTTGCTGTGGCGGCAATCGCCTACTCAGGCACCTACCGCGGCACCTTTCCTGCCGCCATTCTCCACGAGCAGACGGCATCGGGCGTGCGCACCACCGCGTGGGACTTCGCGCACGGCGCGGGCGCGCTGCAACCTGGACCGCTGAGCCTGTTCACCGACAGTCCCTTTGCAATGCGGCAGTGTCCATGCTGCGCGCTGCCCACCGCCACGGATGATGCCCCGTGTACGGGCTTCAACTACAACACATCATTCATCGGAGCCGAGGGTGCGTATCCATCGGTCGGCGAGGATGGCGTGTTCCGAAGCGGTTGGCGCAGCGCCCGCCTCGGCGTGCCCGCAAGCGCACATCATCGACCGTCGCAGACCGCGCTCTTCGGTGACGGCGGTTGGAGCGGCGGAACCAACAAGTTCATGCGAGCGCCCGAGGCGCTGGTCGAGATGGATCTCGGAGTGGTCTACGCAGGTGCGCAAGCGTTCCGCCATCAGGGCTGCACCAATGTTGCATGGCTCGATGGACACACTTCATCGGTCTGCTCGCCATGCGAAGGCGAGCATGCCCTCACCGCATCAGGTGCGTCGCTGCTCGCGCAGCCACTCGGCTGGCCGCGCAACGGATTCCTGAGCCAGAACAACGCCGCCTACGATCCGAGATGAAACGATGAGCAACGGCGGCAACTCCTGCACTTGGCATTCGCTTCGGATCGATCGGTGTGTCTGTGTCGACGTGACTTTCGCGCAGATGCGCGCCTTTGCCGACGACCGAGGCGCAGCGGATGTCGCGCAGCTGCGCAGCGCATTCGGTTGTGCGGAGAACTGCGGACTCTGCGAGCCATACATCGAGCGAATGCTCGAGTCGCGAACGGTCATCTTCAACTCCGTGCTGACGCCACGCATGCTTCCGCGCGGCACGTGAGCCTCTCGGCAGCGCGTTCGCCCTTTCCAACGTGTCGTGTCGACGGCTGTCAGCGACGACCGAATCGCCGCTCGATGTCCGCGAGTGGAATGTGAACGGATGTTGGTCGACCATGCGGGCAGTGCGTGCCACGGTCCGTGATCGCGCCATCCGCAATCAAACGTGCCGCCTCTTCGCGGCTCAGTCTGTCACCTGCCTTGACGGCAGCCTTGCATGCCATCATGTCGAGAACATCAGCGAGCGCCGCCTCCTGAGCATGACCGATCTGTCCCGACTCCACCCCGCGTGCGAGCGCCTCGTCTGCCAGAATCTGCGCCATGAATGCTTGCGCATCGACGCGGCGTTCCAGCAGGAACACGGGAAACGCATGGATGGCGATCGAGCGCGGTCCGGCAGGAAGGGCCTCGATGCTGAGCCGCTGCAGAAGCGGCGTGAGTGACTCCAGTGTGCCGAGCGCCTCGGGCGGCACCGCGACCGGCAGTGGAACGAGGAACCGCTGCTGCATCATGTTGCCTGCCGCGATGCGCCGTCGAAGGTCGGTGAACATCACACGCTCGTGCAGCGCATGCTGATCCGTGATGATGATGCCGCCATCGCCCGCGTGGACGATCCACGTGTCGTCCACAAGCAGCACATCAACGGCACGCGCGGGTGCTTGCAGCAGTTGCTCGGCTGGTGCCGACTCGATGACCGTCGAGTTGCCACGCGGCGACCACGTGCTTCCTCGCTCGCGAACGGCGGGAGTGAACACAGGTCCGCCGACAGACCGCGGAGCCGTCGGCATGTCGGCGCCTCGCATCGGAACCCGACCCACATTGGCTCGGGAGGTTGAAAGCAGTGTCCCACCGTGAGCTGTACCGACATGTGCCTCGAGCGCATCCGCAACGGCATGGTGGATCATGCGGTGCAACTGAGCGGCGTTCCGCCAGCGCACTTCCGTCTTCTGCGGATGGACATTCACATCGACTCCCTGTGGATCGATCTCGATGAACAGGACGAATGTGGGCTGCAGATTGGGTGCGGCGCGCCCGCGGTACGCCTCACGAACCGCGTGCTGCAGCGAACGATCGGTGATCGGACGACCGTTCACAAAGATGCGTTGTGTGCGACTGACCGACCGCAGCAGTTCGGGTCGGCACGCAAGCCCGACCACCCGAGCGCTGATGCCATCGAACTCCGTTTCGCCCGCGATGGGCAGCGGATCTGATCCGAGGACATCAGGGAAAACGGCGAGCGCACGCGCAAAGAGATCAGCCATCGGCTCGAGCGCGAACACCTCGCGCCCCGCACTCTCGAGTGTGAAGCCAACGGACGGATGCGCAAGCGCCGCATTCGTCACCACTTCCGTCACACGTGCCGCCTCGGCAGGATCACTCTTGAGGAACTTGCGGCGGGCGGGCACGTTGCCGAACAATCCAAGAACCTCGATCGCGGTTCCAGCCGCCCCCGCGGCAGGGCGTACGGCATCCACATGACCAAAGCGGCTCTCGAGCACGGCTGCGTCGGCAGCCTCGCGACGCCTGGAACGGATGCGCACATGCGAGACTCCCGCAATGGCCGCGAGCGCCTCGCCTCGGAACCCGAAGGTGCGAAGCGCATCCAAGTCACTGGTGGCAGCGATCTTGCTCGTGGCATGGGCCGCGACGGCAAGCGGCAGTTCGGACGGGTCGATGCCGCATCCATCGTCGACAACCTCGATCGACTCCCGCCCCCCACCGCGGATTCGAACCGTCAAACGAGTGGCCCCCGCATCCAGTGCGTTCTCGATCAGTTCCTTCACCACGCTCGCGGGTCGTTCAACCACCTCCCCCGCAGCAATCTGCTGAACAATTTCTGCAGGAAGTATGCGGATGGGCATGGCGGGAGTATGGTAGAGCCATGCGCGACACGGTTGTCGTGGGAGATGTGCATGGATGCGGTGCGGAACTGCGAGCGATGTTTCGTCGCCTCGCGCGCCGCGATGAGACGCCGCGCATCGTCTTGCTCGGCGATCTGCTCACCAAAGGACCGAGACCTGACTTGGTGATCGAAGAGATCATCGCTCGCCGACGTAGCGGTTGGCGCATCGATCTCGTCTGCGGGAACCATGAGCCTCGTGCCCTCGCGGCGATCCGCCGTGCCGGTCCCGAGGGTGACACGCGCGACCTGCCACCACGACTCGGCGAGATGGTGGATGTGCTCGCCGATGCAGATCTGCTCGATGAGGCGCAAACGCTCCTTCGGGAAGCGATGCGGAACAACTTCGTTCGTGGACGGATTCCCTATCGCTGGACGGTCGTGCACGCGGGGATTGATCCCGCGCGAGGGTTCGAGCGGACGCCGCCACGCGTTCGCATGACGATCAAGTCAGCCGATGGGGAACCCGACTGGTGGTGGCACTATGACGGCGCCGATGGTCTGCTGATCGTTGGTCATCGACCGCTGACGCGCCCGCTGATGCTGATGCGTGAAACGGGGCGACCAGCCGTGGTGGCGATCGACACGGGCTGTGTCTACGGCGGCGCACTCACCGCGTACTGTCTCAGAACGTCCACGTTCATCGTGGTACCGAGCGAGCAGCCGCGCATGTTCCACTTCCAACGCCGAATCAGCGAGCGTCCGGAGTCCACCGCATGGCGAGCGGCATCCGCCGCCCGGGGCCGAACGCTCGTGCGCTGACCTTCAAAATCAGCGGCGCCTGGAAGCGCTTGTACTGCGCGGCATCGATTGCACGCGTCCATCGTTCAACCATCGCCAAGTCGAGTCCGTTCCGCGCGGCGATCTCTTCGACTGTTCGTTCCTCATCCACCCACCCCTCCACGATCGCATCCAGCATGTCGTACGGTGGCAGCGAATCCTGATCGACCTGACCCGCGCGGAGTTCGGCAGACGGAGCCTTGTCCATGCTGGCAGGTGGAATCGGTGCAGCCGACAACCCGATGATCTGCGGACACTCATTCAGCCGCCGCGCGATCGCGTACACCTGCTGCTTCGTGAGATCGCCCAGCGGCGCAAGTCCGCCGACCATGTCGCCGTACAGCGTGGCGTAGCCGACCGCCAACTCGCTCTTGTTTCCCGTCGACAGCACCAGTGCGCCCGTCGCGTTCGACAGCGTCATCAACGTGATCCCGCGCAGCCGGCTCTGCAGATTTTCGTCGGTCAGCCCAGAGAGATCGCAACTCGTGCCAAGGAGTGTTCGCGCGAGAGCGTGGAGATCGTGGATTGGCAGGAGGTCCGGCGATCGCATGCCAAGACGCCTTGCCGTGTCGATGGCATCGCTCCGCGATCCTTCCGATGAGTACTGGCTCGGCATCGAAACGCCTCGCACCGCGTCCGGTCCAAGCGCCGCCACGGCGAGCGCCGCGAGTAGTGCACTGTCGATGCCGCCCGACAGCCCGAGCACAACGCTTCGATGTCCAGTCTTGCGCACATAGCCGCGGATGCCCTCTACCACTGCACGCGCGAGTTCATCCGCTTCGGCGGCAGCGTCTGGTGTCCGCTCATGCACATCGAGTGCCGTCACCAACTGCACATCGCCAAAGGGCTGCGTGAACGCACCACTTCCATCGGGGTGCATGAGGCACGATCCGCCATCGAAGATGAAGTCGTCGTTGGCGCCCAATGCGTTCACCATCGCGATCGGACAC
>VGXN01000075.1 GCA_016873335.1 Phycisphaerae bacterium
GTTGTGAGTGGCGTGGCGAGTCTGTTCGTCTCTCGGTGGGATCGCAAGACCGCGCCGAAACTGCCCGCGAATCTGAAGAACACCGTTGGTGTGGCTGTGTGCCGCAAGTGCTACAGCGAGTACTGCGAGCTGTACTCCAGCGATCGGTGGCTCGCGCTTGAGGCGGTGGGTGCGCGCCCGCAGCGGCTGCTGTTTGCCAGCACAAGCACCAAGGATCCAAGTCTCTCGCCGACGTTGTATGTACAGGCGCTCGCTGCTTCGCGCACGGTGAACACCATGCCAGAGGAAACGCTGCTCGCGGTCAGCCGCGGCATGGACTTGCCAACAGTACTTGCGCCGACTGATCGCTCCTGGCAGGCGACGCTCGATGCGGTCACCAAGGCGGGCATCGATCTCGATCGCTGCGCGGCGGAGTTACAGATCGAGGGGCGCGACGCGTTCGACAAGAGTTGGAAGGAACTCATTGGCGCGATTGAGGGCAAGACCGCAGCACTCGCACGCTGAGCGGTCGCATGCGGAACTCCATCGCCGTTCGCGCGGCGTTCGTTCAGTTGGTCCAAGCCGCCAGGAGCGCCGAGAGATCCGCGCCCGACACGAGGCCGTCTTGATTGATGTCCGCGGGGATGTTGAACGTGCCCCATGCGGCGAGCAGCAGCGAGAGGTCGGTGCCGTTGACCGTTCCGTTGCGATCAATATCCGCCCAGTTGTAGGTGCCGCCGCGCGACCAAGCGGACGCTGGGACCACCGCCTTCGCCACACTCGGACCCTGCCATGATGCGATGAGGCCTGCGCCGCCGCCGTTCTCGAAGAACTCGACTCGAATGGCGTGTTTTCCCGCAGCAAGTGCGATCGTGCCGGAACGCTCGAGCATCGCATGCAGGCCGTCGTTGTTCACGACGACCGTGTCTCCAATAAGGAGTCGGGAACCATCGTCGGAGTTTGTGAAGAGAGTCCAGAACCCGGATGTCGGAATGTTGATCCAGCCGCGGAAGACGGCGCCCACCTCGTCGGCGCGTCCACTGGTCGCAAAGTTGCCGCCCGTGCTGGCAAAGTTGATGTCGTTCAGGATGCCACCTGCGTACTGCGTCAGTGTCGTGAAATCAGGAAGGACTTGTGGTGCCACGAGTTGGTAGTAGCTGACGATGACCCCAGGTGCGGAGTTGCCGGGGTTCTCTGGGTAACGCAAGGTTTGAACGTCGACCGTGATGTTGGCGGAGTTGCTCAGTCCGCTTGCTTCCACGACGGTGTATGCGAAGGTGAGTGAGGTGGTGGTGCCGCCTGGAGCAGTGAACCGCACGATGCTGCGTCCATTGGGTCCTGCGCCTGGTACGACGACTGCGGATGCACCGCCGCCGGGCTGCGCGACCGAGATGGAAGTGATCGGATCGCAGTTGAGTGCGAGGTCGTTTGCGAGCACATCGATGTCGATGACCGCTCCTGTCAAGCACGTGGCGTAGTCCGGAAGCGCTGCGGGTGGCTGCACGGACGGCGAGAAGTTGCATGCGCCTCCGCCGATATACGAAGTGATCGAGCCGATGCTCATCGGATGGAAACGCATGTCCACATTCGACATGCCCCCATCGCAGATGTGGCAGTAGCTCATGATGGTGCCCTCATCGTTGTTTGCAGCGGTGCAGTCCTGGGGGTCCGATCCGCAGCCGTCCGCGGGGGGGGTGTAGCTGTGCGTGTGCGGCGCGCCGTAGTTGTGACCGAGTTCGTGGGCCACAACCATGATGTCCCAGTTGTCCCAGCTGTTGTCGACCAGCGGATAGGGGAACCAACCGCCGAGATTTGCGGACAAGGAGTACGCGAAACTGCCACAGCCTGCATTGAGCCATGCGACGCCGCCACCGAGTCCACGACCCGAGAGGAAGGTGGCGGAGTTGCGCTGCACGGCTGGAGGCGTTGCTTCCCAAACAGATCGGAACTGGGAGAGCTGCGCACCGGTGCCTGTCGCATCCCACGGGTCGTTTGCCGTTGGCCAAAGTCGAATCAGGCAGGGGCTTGGGCGAAGTCCAACATCGCGCGAATAGATGTCAGTCAGTGCGCTGAACAGCGTCGCGACGTAGGCAGCCGCCGCGCCCTGATTGCCACCAAAGAGCAGAAGGAACTCATGGTCGGTTTCAACGGCGATCCGCGATTGCCGACAGGTGCCAGATCCTGCGATGCCGCCTTCATCGCCGCCACCATCCCCACGCCCTCCACCACCTGCGTCGCCGCGATCGTCGGGGGGCAGCAGGGTCTCGCAGGCCCAGTCTCGAGTCCGCAGCGTTCCTGGCGGAAGCGCGCTGTGGCGAAATGCGACGAGCGGTCCATTCTGGTCAGCCGCACCGCTTGAGATGATCCAGCGTCCTTCCGCAGTGATCACGAATCCAATCAGAAAGCTCTCATGCCTGGCGATCATGACCCGCGAGGATGGATCGCCAACGAGCGAACCACCGAAACAGGTGAGCGCTGGCAACGCGAGCGGAACATCCACGATCTGCCCGTTGGCATCGAGCGATGCCGAAACCACCTGTGTGCCCTCGAGCGGAGTTCGGCGGTGCAGCAGGGCATCCACAGTCTGTCCAGGCGCAATCGGAAGGCCCGTCAACAGCGCATCCTCCACCGCAGCGAGTGACTGCCAACTCTTCTCGTCCACCTCAAGGAGCGCAACGATGCCTTGCAAATGTCCGGGTACTGCGCCAGGTGCGCCGAGCTCCTGCGCAGGGACCTCACGAAGAGGCGACTCCAGACGCACGAAAGAACGGATGGGTGGCTGCGGGATGGGGCTCGGCTGCTGTGCTAGAGCCGGACCGGTCAGAAGAACGACCGTCGCTGCTGCCAGTGAACGAGCCAAGTGGGGGAATCGCATCATGTGAGTAGACACCGAAATGATGCCGCAGTCAAAGCAAACGCAAGGAGTTTCTGCAGGTACGAGAAGATTGTGGTGCGCCCATGGCACCGCACGGGGTCTCGTGCTCGATTCAGATACGAAGCGGCGCCCGATCGTGCTGCTTCCGAAGTGCCTGTACCGCCGCCCACGCGCTCGGCTCGCGTGCGGTGAAGCGCGCCAGTTGCGTGGCCGTCACCTGCAAGATGGCCGCGGCTCGCTTCCCATCGCCGAGGGCAATGTTCCATGCGTCGAGTGCCTCGGCGAGCATCGATGGAAAGTCGGCGTGCTCTGTCGCACAGCGAATGCGCCCACCAGCGCACCGCGAGAGCCACAACGCACTCGCGCCACGAGACACCGCGTGCGGCTGCTGCGAAGAAGCGGAACGAACCTGGACTGCCAGAGCGATGCGCAGTCGATGCAGTGCGACCGCGCGATTTTCCGCAAGACTCCGACGCTCGCTCGCCTGTGCGCGAACCCCAGTGGGTGTGTGGGTCAGGAAGCACGCGGTCTCCACTTTGTTCCTGTGCTGACCGCCTGGCCCGCCAACTCTGCCTGTCCGCGTCTCGCAGAGTGCCAGCAAATCCACAGTCGGCATGCACGCGGGATGATCGATGCCACGCAGTGGTTCCACGGCACTTCACCCTGTGCGTCGACGCTCACCGCGGCGACCGCGCGCGAGCGAGGAGAGCGGTTCCGCGACCGTCTCCCAACCATCGCGTTCGCCTCGCTGGAGCCGCAGCGCTCCAGTTGCCGCGATCATCGCGGCGTTGTCCGTGCAATAGCGCGGCTCGCTCAGCCGCAGATCGATGCCCCGCATCTCGCATCCGCGCGTCAGTTCGCGCCGCAGCAGCGCATTCGCAGCGACGCCGCCGCCGATGAGCAGTGTTCGCGCGGCAATCTCTTCACTCGCCTTCCAAGTGCGGTCGAGGAGCTGGTCGACCACGGCAAAGCGAAATGACGCAGCAAGCGCGTCCGTTTCATTTGGTGAACGCTGATGCGCCAGTGCAAGCGCTGTCTTGAGACCGCTGAAGGAGAAGTCATGCCCGCGGAGGCGGGTGCGCGGCAGGGGAATGAGCGCTGGATCGCCGCGCTCTGCAGCCGCATCGAGCCGTGCGCCGCCTGGGTAGCCCACGCCAAGGATCGCAGCCGCCTTGTCGAATGCCTCGCCCGCAGCGTCGTCGATGGTCGCGCCGAGCAGGACAGGTTCAAGCGGACTGTGCATGGAAAAGAGACTCGTATGTCCGCCTGAAACCACAAGACCGAGCGCGGGCCACGCAACGGGCGGGCGATCAAGCAGGCATGCCACGAGATGTGCGGCGACATGATCGACGCCCACGAACGGTCGTGCGCTTGCCCACGCGATGGCCTTTGCCGCGCTCGTTCCGACAAGGAGCGAACCGATCAGCCCCGGTCGCGTTCCACTGGCGATGCCATCGATGGACTCCAGCGTTGCGTCCGCTGCACGAAGTGCGGCGCGCACAACGGGCACGATGCACTCCAGATGTGCGCGACTGGCAATCTCGGGGACGACGCCGCGGTACTCCTCATGCAGTGCGTCTTGACTTGCGGTCACACATGAGCGGACATGCAGCCCATCGCCTGCGATCTCGACGACCGCCGCAGATGTCTCGTCACAACTGCTTTCGATGCCAAGCACCTTCATCGCAGGTGGAGCGTAGCCCTCGCTGCCTAGACTGCGGGGAATGGAAACAGGACTTCGTGGCGGATCGATCCAAGCCGAGCGGGCAGTGCTCGCTGCGGTGGTGCTTGGCGGATCCGATGCGCGCAGCGGCAGCGATGACCCGCTGGCGGAACTTCGTGCGCTCGCGCAGACAGCAGCCGTGGAGACGGTCGGTCAGCTGATCCAGAACCGGGCGGATATGGACCCGCGAACATGCCTGGGCAAGGGGAAGATCGCTGAACTGAAGGCGATGGTGGAAGAACTCGGCGCCGGTGTCGTCATCTTTGATCACGAACTCAGCCCAAGCCAACTCCGCAACATTGAGGAAGCCGTGTGCCAAAAGGTGATCGATCGGAGCGAACTGATCCTTGACATCTTTGCCAATCGCGCGACATCACGCGCAGCCCAGCTGCAAGTTGAGATCGCACAACTGCAGTACACCGCGCCTCGGCTCCGCGCGATGTGGTCGCACCTCGGACAGGTCACGGGCGGATCGCCAGTCGGCGTTGGAACGCGCGGTCCCGGCGAGCAGCAACTCGAGATCGACCGCCGTCTGGTGTCTCGGCGGATTGTCGCGCTGAAGCGGGAACTCGCGGAGGTTCAGGCGCGCAAGACCCGCGAGGTTCAGGCGCGCCGCGCAGAGCACTTCACCGTCGGGCTGGTGGGCTACACGAATGCCGGCAAGAGCACGCTCTTCAATGCGCTCACCGCTGGGGGCGCGTTTGCCAATGACCAGCTCTTCGCCACGCTCCAGACACGGACGGAAGCCTGGAATCTCGGCGGCGGGAACACGGCGCTGCTGTCGGACACGGTCGGGTTCATTCAGCGACTGCCGCACCATCTCGTCGCCAGTTTCCGCGCGACGCTTGAGGAGACCGTTCATGCGCACCTGCTGCTGGTCGTGGTGGATGTGGCTGATCCACGGGCTCCGCAGCAGTTGGAGACCGTGCGGACCGTGCTCAGCGAGATCGGTGCCACCGAGCAGCCGCGAATTGTGGTCCTGAACCAAGTGGATCGCTTGTCGAAGTTCCCACGCGAATGGGCACTGCCGGCGTGGACGACTGCAGAGGCGTCCACCGTTGCCGTTTCCGCGCGCACGGGCTTTGGTTTGGAACGTCTGACGGAGTGCGTGCGGGAAACGATTCTTGGGCACGTGCATGAAGTGACCATCTGTCTTCCGCTGCGCGAGGCCAAAGCCGTCGACTTTCTGGAGTCACGGACGAAGGTCCTCTCGCGCGACTGGGATGAGACGCAGTCGATTCTCCGAACGTGCGTGGCGCGGCGACATATCGAACACCTGCTCGCGGGCGGCGTTCGATTCACCGTCGACGGAGAACCGCCCCACACCGCGCTTGCGCGCCTATGGCCGTCCGCGACTGACGGTGCGCGTGAACGCGTCCCGCCGCACGAGCGACTCTTCGGCGCAGGCGAGTGAGGCGTTCCTCACTCCACTTCAGTACAGCGGTCGAAGAGTGCTCGGCAGACGCCTCGCATGCCGTTCGTGCCGCAGTCGCGCAGCCATGCGAAGGATGGTGCGCGGGGTGAGTCGATCGACTGCCATGCCGCGATGCGACTGGTGAGGTCGCGTCCTGACTTCCAGAATCCGTCCGAAGCGCGTCCGATGGCGATTCGCTCGCCGCGGCGAGGAAGGCGATCCCAGCGCTCGATCGGCGTTCCAAGCAGTGCCTGCACAAAGAGCCACTGCAGGCGCTCCTCACCCATGAGGACGATGATGTTTTCACCGCCCGTGAGGAACTGCGCGCGCGCCTTGCGCATCAGTCGGTCCATCCTCTCGATGATCTCGGCGCGGTCATCCGCGATGCCGATGTGGAGGCGAATGCATGATCCGTCATGTGCGCAGCGCA
>VGXN01000076.1 GCA_016873335.1 Phycisphaerae bacterium
ACAACCGCACGAGTTCATGGTGGTTGATGGACGATCTGACCGCAAAGACAGTCGCTGATCGCCTCGCGTACTACGAGAAGTGGAAGGACAAGCGTGATGGCGGCATGGACTACTACCGCAAGTATGCGGATCGCATTCGCCGCATCGAAGACACCGACGCCGACGGCAGCGCCGACCGCGTCAGCAACTTCTCACGCGACTTCCGCGATCCGCTCGACGGCACAGGCGCCGGTGTGCTCGTGGATGGTGATCGCGTTCTCTACACATGCATTCCAAATCTGTGGCAGCTCCGCGATGCGGACGATGATGGAGTCGCGGAGACCACGGACGTGATCTCCACGGGCTACGGTGTCCGTACTGCTCTACGCGGTCATGACATGCACGGACTGGCGATCGGTCCCGATGGGCGCCTCTACTGGTCGATCGGTGACCGGGGCTACTGCGTGACGACACGCGAGGGTGAAACGCTCTTCGATCCCAAGTCAGGTGCCGTGTTCCGCTGCAAGCCTGACGGCAGCGAACTCGAGGTCTACGCATACGGTCTTCGCAATCCGCAGGAGCTGGCGTTCAACGAGTTCGGTGATCTCTTTACGGGTGACAACAACTCCGACGGCGGCGACCGCGCGCGATTCGTGTTCGTGATGCCGTATGGACACACGGGTTGGGACATGAACTACCAGACGCTCGAGGGCGCGAATCAGCGCGGACCCTGGAGTCAAGAGCGCATCTGGCATGTGCGTGATCAGCCTGATCGTGAGTACCCCGCGTGGTCTCTGCCTCCGCTGGCGTTCGTCGGCAGCGGCCCAAGTGGACTGGCGTATGCGCCTGGCACGGGCTTGCCTGCCGCGTGGGATCACAGATTCTTCCTGTGTGACTTCCTCGGAAGTGAATCGCACAGCGGCATCCACGCGGTGCAGGTGCAGATGAAGGGCGCCGGCTACCAGGTGACCGAGTCGAAGCAATTCGCACTTGGGCTCCTCGTGACCGATGTGGCGTTCGGATTCGACGGTCGCATGTACGCGAGCGTCTGGGGCGGCGGTTGGCTTTCGACGGGCAAGGGTCGCATCGTGTCCATCTTCGATCCTGCCACTTCCAACACACCGCTCGTGGCGCAGACGCGTGCGCTGCTGACACAAGAGATCAAGAGCGTTTCGACAGATGCGTTGGTCGCGCTTCTCCAGCACAGAGATCAGCGAGTACGACAGCGGGCGCAGTTTGAACTCGTCGCCCGCGGCACATCGACCACGCTGCAACTTCTCGCGCTCGCGCAGGCTGGTCCACCCGCCGTTGCCAATGAACGCGTTGCCCGGCTCGCGCAGATCCACGCCATCTGGGCGCTCGGCATGCAGGCGCAGGGCATTCGCTGTGACCGCGTTCAGAAACCTGATCCGCTGCTGCCCGTGATCTCGCTGCTCGAAAGTGACACTCCTGAGATCCGTGTGCAGGCCGCTCGCACGCTCGGGGAGAGCGGACGCATCGATGCCGCCAAGAAGTTGGTGGAGCATTTGGTGGACGAGGACACCCGCGTTCGGGCGGCATGCGCACTTGCCTGTGCTCGCCTCGCACCGAAGGCCCCCGCGCTCCTTGCCGAAGCGGTACCGCTGCTGTCGGCGGCGCTCTTCGAGAACGACAACGCCGATCCCTTTCTGCGCCACGCGCTCGCGACAGCACTCGCGGCATGCGCGGACTCCAAGGCGCTGCAGTCCCTCTCGGTCGATCAGTTCGAGAGCGTGCGGCTCGGCGCGCTTCTTGCGATGCGTACCAATGCGGATCCGATGATCGCAAACTTCCTCTTCGACCCGGATCTGCGGATCGCTGCCGAAGCGGCGCGTGCGATCTGGGATACACCGATTGAACGCGCCGCAGATTCGCTCGCGACAGCGGCAGGTCGGCTTTCAGAGTGGCGTCCATCGGCGGGTACCAAGCCTGTCGCTGCCGTGACATTCCAGCGCAGCCTGTGGCGCGATGTTCGGATCGCTTCGTCCGCGGAACTTGAATCATGCGGCGCATGGAAACGCCAGCCAGACAAGACAGACACGACCGATGAAACGGTCGGCCTTTCAGACCGAACGCCCAATTCCGTTCAGCGCCTGCAAGGCACCATCACGGCGCCGGCCACTGGCGCGTATCGGTTCTTCATCACAAGCGATGACCACTCGGTTCTGTTGATCGAGCGACCAGGCGATGCGAAGCCGCGCGCCATCGCACGCATCGATGGCTATTCGAATGAGGGCGACTGGGATGGCACGCCATCCCAGGTGTCGGCGCCGATCGAACTGAAGGCGGGCGAGACCGTGACAATCACAGCGCTGCAGGCTCAAGAGGGCGGCGCGAGCCATCTCGCAGTGGGATGGCAGTCGCCTGATGGAACGATGGAACGACCGATCGGGCGCATGCCTGTCGATCCAAACCTTCTGGCGTTTGCACGTCGCGCAATCTCCGCAAATCTGATCCTCGGCGGTGACCGTGCGCCCGTGATCGCGTCGATCGCGCTGAACCGAGAACTGCCGGCGATCGTTCGTCTTGAAGCACTCGAGGCGCTCTCAAGCTTTGCGTCACCCGGTCGCCGCGATCGCGTGCACGGGCGTGTGGACATGATCTCCATCGGAAGCAGAGCGACCGAGTCGCTTCAGCGTGCGCTCACGCTCGCACTTCCAGCGCTTGCGACCGATCCCCACACGGCGGTTCGAACGCGCGCGGTGCAACTCGCGAACGATGCTGGCGTTGCACTCGATCAGAAGGCGAATCTCGCCGCGGTCAAAGATGCCACGCGATCCGTCCGAGAGCGGATGGCCTGCCTCGCACAGCTCGGGCGCGCACAGGATGCGGCGCTTGGGGAGGCGATCGATGCTGCGCTCGCCGCCGATGAGCCCAAACTACGAAGTGAGGCACGGGCGTGGCTCGCACGCACTGATCCGCAGCGTGCGCTCGATGAATCCGCCCGCGCACTGACAAGCGGCAGCGAACCAGAGCAGCAGGCGGCGATTCTTGCGCTTGGGCAGTTGACATCATGCGCGAATGGATCGGTCGCGGCATCCGCGCGAACACAACTCGATCAACTTCTGATGCGTGAGGCGAAGACGGACCTGCCATCGGCGCTGCGGCTCGAACTGTCCGAAGCGGCGACCGCTCTCTCGGAAGGGCATGAAGGCAAGCGCTGGCCGATCGGATCGACCGACCCTGGCGTCACGGATGCGCTGCTGCCACTGATTGGGGAAGGCGGTGATCCGGAGATCGGGCGCGAAGTACTCATGTACCACTCGGCAGCCGCGTGTCTTCGCTGCCATGCCATCGCTGGCGTGGGCGGTCATGCGGGTCCCGCGCTCGATGGCGTGGCAACGCGACTCGACCGTCGCGCGATCGTGCAGGCCATGCTTGAACCCAACGCGCTCATCTCGCCCGGCTTCAGCCATCCATCCGCTATGCCCGCCATGGGACCACTGCTCAAGCCGCGCGAACTTCGCGATCTCACTGCGTATTTATCGACGCTTCGCCAGTAACCGCTGCGTGCCGCGTGCTCAGTCCCGTCCGACCGTCAGCGTCATTGCAGGTCCATCCTTTGCCACGCTTTCGCGCGACGGGCCAAGTTGGAAGACGGCGGTCTCCGGCTCCTGAAAGTAGCCGACACCGCTGAGCAGGATCTGCGCGCCATCGGACCACTGCACACTCAACGCGAGCAGACCCGAATCATCCACAGATCCGGCAAGCGTTGCCTGACGAACAGGCTTGCTCGAATTGCCATCGCTCCAGGCATCATCGATCAGCACACCGCGAAGACTGCCATCGGCGATGATCGTGATGCTGCCTGTGCCCGCATTGCCACTGCGGTCATAGAAGTTTGCGGTCCACTTGCCGATCCACCGCGCCATCGAGTCAAGCGGCTTGGTCGGCGGCTCCCCGAACGGCGGCTCCGCAGCGACGCCCGCCTCATGCAGCGCGAACGCCATGCCACCATCCTTGGCGAAGTTGCCGCTTGAGTCGTACCGCGAGAGATTGATGCCAAGCGATCCCATCGACTGTGCAAACGCCGTCCCATCGAAGCGATCGCTTTGCCCCGTACTCCACGCAATGGTGACTTGCGCGCTTCCCCCCGCAATCGAGCCACTCAGCACACCCGTCCGCGCAGTTCCATGAATGCGCTGCCAAACCGAATCAACCAGTGACCCATCGACGCCGCCACTGGCAGCGATCGTCATGCGGACTTGACCACCGGACGACTGATCTTGTGCGGTGAAGGTCCCCGACCAGCGCCCGACCGTTGAAAGTGGCTTCGACTGAGGAGTGGGTCCTGGCTGCTGCGGTGCAGCGCAGCCGTTCACGAACAGCACGCACACTGCCAACAGCGGTGCAGAAAGCGATCGAAGTGATAAGGAGCGAAATGGGGACACGCGCGCGAAGACTACCGAACAGACGCGAGCGTCAACTGCCGTATGCGGCGAGCACGATCGCGAGGTCCTGTCCGTCGACAGTCCCATCGCCGTTCGCATCGCCCTCGGGAGCAGCCGTGCCGAATGCGGCAAGCACAATGGTCAGGTCCTGCCCATCGACCACGCCATCGTTGTTGCGATCACCCGGCTGCGGCGGCGTGCCCGGTTCCGTGAACGTGAGCACTGGCCCGTTGCCCACATTCCCGACCGCATCGGTCGCCTGCACCGAGTAACTCACGACAGATCCTGCCACCTGCGAGGGGATGACGCCACGCCAGAGGCAGTTTCCCGTCAGACGCATCGCCACCGACTGCGTCAATTGCCCCTGCAGTCCATATCGCAACAGCACGCTGCGCGCATGGAAGCCCATGTGGCTCGTGTAGCCATCGCGAAGCGTCACGCGCACCGACCGCGGCTCGCCCGCCACAGAGCCGGGCACCACCTGCTCTGTGCGGACGATTGTCGGTGCGATCGTGTCCGCCGGACCGCTGTTGATGTAGATCCGATTCTGGAACGCACCACTCTCGCCCTGCCCCGTCACGATGTCGTAGTCACCATCGCCGTCGAAGTCGGCCACCTTGACATCGAGCGACGAGTCGGTCGACGACGTGATCGCATTCGTCACTTGTGTGAATGCACCCAATCCATTTGTGTTTCGGTAGATGCGCTTCGTGCTGCCGAGCGTGGCAATCACAAGATCGAAGTCGCCATCATTGTCGATGTCGAAGAACTTGCTGTCGTTGTCATCACTGGTGGGATTGGGGCTGATACTGGACGAGATGTTCGTCCACGATGTGCCCAGTCCATTCGCATTCCGCGCCAGAAGTTCCTGATTGGAAGTGCCGGCATTCGTTCCAAGCAGGTCCAGATCGCCATCCCCATCGATGTCGCCGGCGTCGTAGGCGTAGGCCGTCGCATCATTCGGGAAGTTGCCGAGGTTCGCGAACGTGCCAGTTCCGTTGTTGATCCAGAGCCGACTCTGATTCGGTGTCGTCGCGCGCGTCACCAAGAACAGATCGAGATCGAAATCTCCATCGGCATCGAGGAACAGCGCATCCATCTGCTGCGACACATTGCCCTGCGGCAGATGGGTGGTAGTGACATCGTTGAAGCGACCTGTGCCGTCATTGCGGTAGAGGCGCGGCTGCCCCGTCCCGAAACGGCTCGACGAACCGGAGTTGCAGAGCGCGATGTCGAGATCGCCATCCCCATCCACATCGCCGAAGGTGGCGCGCGCAGTGGAAGTGTTGAGCGTTGGAATGCGTCCCGATGTCTCATTCGCAAACACACCCGCACCGCTGTTGATGAGAAGAAGCGTTTGACGGTTGTAGTCCTGACCGAGCAGCAAATCGAGATCGCCGTCGAGGTCGACATCGCCGAACTCCGCACTTCGGAAACAGCCGGTGATGCCCGCAACCCGCGCATCGGTCTGGTCAGTGAACACGCCCGCACCACTGTTGATGTAGATGCGCGGCTTCAGCAGTGTGCCGAGCGAGCTGTACCCCTGCCCATTCGCAAAGCAGATGTCGAGATCGCCATCTCCGTCGATGTCGCCGACTGCGATGTAGTTCGTGTACTCCGCCTGCACGGGAAACCGAGTGGATGTTTGGTCGACGAACTGCTGCGCGAACACGGAGTTCGCGGTGGCCAAGAGCGTGACCATGGCGGCACCGACAGCGCAGCAGCGGTTCATTCCGTGGGGCATCCCCTCAAGGTATGGCGTTTTGGCCGTCTGTCGAATGAAAGCGAGCCGAATCTTCGCATTTCCTGCCTTTGAGGCGGCGCAAAGGCGGAATCAGCGGCGACGGCGAGCTCGAATGAGCCCCTTCGGCGTCGGCTTGGCACCAGCGATGCCGCTCGATGATTGCGCGGCGCCGCCCGACAGGTGTGCAGCGCCG
>VGXN01000077.1 GCA_016873335.1 Phycisphaerae bacterium
TTCGCCGGGTTCGATCGAGGCGGCGATTTGGATGAGGTGATGGCCTGGCGGTGCGAGGGACGGGTCGACGTGGGTGTAGCGGGCGGCGTAGATGCGGTGGTCGAGGTCGAAGATGCGGAACCAGCCGATTGCGGCGTGTGGGCTGAGCCCGAGGTCGACCAATGCCACGCGGCTGCCGGTCCAGTGCAGACTCGGGTCCTGGGTGAGGTGTCGGGCCGCGCTCATGGTGGCCGTCAGCAGGGTTGGTTCGTGAGGGATGACAGTCATGGGGGCTCGGTGGCGGACCTCGACACCGAGCTCGGTTGCTCTATGGGCGAGTGAGTCGATGAGCTGCCCCCAGCCACCCTCGACGTAGCGGACGTGTGACCCGCCACGGCGGAGGCGCTCGTGCACGAAGGCGGCGGAGAGCTGTCCGGGGTCGTGGTGGTAGGTGACGATGAACGTCAGTCCGATGACGGCCTCGACGGTCTTGGTGTCATCGATGTGCTCGTTGAGCCAGGCGCGGAAGGTCTGATCGACCGGTGCCGTCGGTGGAAGCGTCGCGATGGCCTGGCCGACGGTCGGAGGCAACGGCTGTACCTGGCCGCCGACCCTGAACAGGGTCTCGCCTGATGGTGAGACGGTTGATGGTGTCAGGCCGCGTTGTTGGAGCCAGGACCACAGCGGGCCGTCGGCGTAGAGCGCGTGCGGGCCACGGTTGGCCCGATATGCACTGTTGAGTGTCGCGGCGCGGCCGCCGAGGGTGGAACGGGCTTCGTGTACCGTCACCCGCCAGCCTCGTTCGGCTGCGTCGATCGACGCTGCGAGGCCGGTGAGTCCGCCCCCGACTACGTTCAGGTTCATTGATGCTCCTCGTGTCGATGCATCCAAAGGGCGCGGGAACCTTCCGGAGGTTCCCGGCCCCTTTAGGTTCGTGGACCCGGGATTAGTGCGCGCGGCCCAGGGCGGCGACGCTGGCGCGATCGACGACTTGATCGATGCGCTGGTCCCGCTCGTGCGCTCGATCGCGTTTCGGGTCGCCGGAGCGCCAGCCGAGGATGCTTCGCAGGAGGCGCTGCTCGTGATCTTCCGCGACCTGCACGCGCTGCGAACTCCCGAGGCGATCATCAGCTGGGCGAGTGCCGTCACCGCCCGGGTCGTGTCGCGCATCGATCGCGGCGACCGACGGCACCGCGAAACCGAGACTGCGCTCGACGCGGACCGACCCGCAGCGTGGTTCGACACCGACGCGGTCGAAGTGGCCGAGGTACTGCGACGCCTGGCGACACACGACCATCAGCTGTTGGTCCTGCGCGACCTCCACGGGTACAGCGAACGCGAGGTCGCCGACACGCTCGGGGTACCGCTCGGCACTGTCAAGTCACGAGTCCACCGCGCCCGACGACGCTTCCGTGAGGAGTGGAACCGATGAGAGACCCCCTTGTCGAACCGTTCGACCCGATCGCACGCCTACGCGTGCTCGCGGCCGCGTTGCCTGGCTCGGTGATCGCGGAGCGAACCCTCGACGCGTCGTTCGACCAGGTGTGGCAGGTCATCGCGGATCTGGAGACGATGACACCTCGCTACGAGCACAACGTGTCGACCGTCGAAGTCACCGATCGAGATGGCGCCCGCGCCACGATCCTCGTCACCACTCGCACCGGCCACACCGAGACAATGGATGTACGACTCGTGCTCGGGTGGTGCCTGATGCACTCCCCATCCACCGTGGTCGCCTTCGCCGCCCGCGACGCCGGCAACCAGACCCTGCTCGCCCACCTCGAACTCAACCGCACCGCCCAGCCAGCATCGCAAACGGGCTCCTCCGCAGACGCTCACGACAAGCTGATGGACGAACTCCACACGATCGAGCTGCTCAGCCAAACACCCGACACACCCCCCACTCTGTAACAGCGTGCTCCCCGAACAGACGCCATCCCCGAACTCCGGTCACGCCGTCAACGCCTCCAACCCCAACACGTCGGCCTACCCGACGGACCCCGACGACGCACCACCGGACTACGACGAGAAGAGGTCGCCGAGCTCGCCAGCATCAGCACCGACTGGTACACCCGCATCGAACAAGGCAGACCAGTCACCCCGTCACCCGAAACACTCGACTCGCTCGCCCGCGCCCTTCGCCTCACCGACACAGAACACGCCCACCTCCGCGCCCTCGCCGCGCACGCCGACGGCCACACGCCCGAGCCCGAGGTTCCCGACGACGTCCGCCGTGTCGTGCACGCCATGACACAACCGGCGTACGTCACCGGGCCACGCTGGGAGATCCTCGACTGGAACCAAGCCGCGAACGACCTCTTCGGCTTCAGCCGAGTCGCCGCTGCCGATCGCAACACCCTCGTGCTGATGCTGACTCGACCCGTATCCCGGGAACTGTTCGGCGACCGATGGGCCGCCGAAGCACAACGGATGATCGCCCAGTTCCGCGCCACCTGCGACCTCATGGCCGGCGACCCCACCCTCCACGAACTGATCGACCGACTGACACGCCAGTCCCCCGAGTTCGCTCGCCGACGAGCCGACCAGTGCCCTCGACGTCACCAACGCGGCCGGTGTGATGCACCTGCTGAGGGCAACCGCCGACACCGGAGTCGCAATCGTGCTCGTCAGTCACGACTTGCGAATGCTCGCATCGATCGCGGACCGAGTCCTTGAATGTCGTGACGGAACCCTACGCCCGCTCGATGTCCTGGAGGCCCGATGACACTCCTCGATCCTGCGCCGAACGCCTGGGCGCAAGCCCGTCCACCCGTGACCCGAGGGCCGCTGCCCAGCGAGACCGTCACACTCGCGGCGATGGCCGACGCCCGATACCACGACTCCCTGCTGCCACTCCTCACCGCCAGTCATCGCAGCCGACGCAAAGCCGGAGCCACTCTGCTCCGCTACGCCATCGACGCCGCCATCGTCGCCATCATCGAGCCGCTCGCCCTCGACAACGTCGCCATCCTCGTCGAACCCGACACCCTCGGCGTGACCCTCGACAGCGACGGTCACGTGGCTAACATCTGGATCGGGCCCGTTGAGACACAACCTGGCCCGATTTCGTTTCGCTCCGTGGGTGCCCTATGTGCCGGCCTGCTCGAGCCGGTCGCCATTGCCGCACGGGCCACGACGGGACTCGGTACGCGCCGCGCCGATTACTCCATCTTGGACGCACTCCAAGCGGAAGGAGCACGGCTGGAGCGGCTTGCGCATGTCCCGCCGGAAAGCGAATGGATCATCGAACTGAAGGCAGGCACCGGGCTTCGAGCCCCCACGGCTCTACGTTCGATCGAGGTCCGACCCGACGCCGGTCCACCCTTCGAGCTCTTCCTCCCACGCGGGTGTTGCGCGGGCACCCGCGCACTTCCAGCAGACGCGTGCCCAACATGCCCACTTCATTCGGATGACACCACACGCCGTTCGGCCACCGAGGAGTGGCTGCGCACCCTGACACCGGCCGACTTTGTTTACGTCGTCGGCCGTGCCCGATCGGAAAGGGTCAGTCTGGGCTGGACTGGACCGGCTCAGGTGGCGGCGACGAACTGCATTGCCGACAGCGATGGTGTGGCGTGAGGTGAGCTGGACGAGCGCCGTCACACGCCAGGTGTCCGCAGTTGTGGGAAGACTCTCGAAACTGCAAGTCAGCCGTGCTCTGGCACCCAGCTTGAGTTGGTCGGATCTCTCCTGGCCAACGGGGTTCACCGGAACGGGCCAGCCGTTGGCGGCGCGCTATCCCCGTCCCGTCAGGGCGTCGACCCGGTTCGCCTCGACCCACCTTTCTACCTCGTCGCGTTGGAACCGAATGAGGTGGCCGACCTTCACGTATGGGATACGTCGCTCGGCAATGATCCGGCGCACGTAGCGCACCGAGACGCCGAGCTCGACTGCGAGCTGTTCAACACTGATCAGCCGGGCGTTGCCGATGTGGGGCATGTGCTACTCCAGTCCTGCCTCGGGTGTAGTCGTCACCCTCGTACCCGACCCGCGATGGCGATGTCTTGTGACAGATCAGTCGTCGGTCGACGGTGATGGCTGCCGACGGGCTCGACACTTCGCTCCAGCCGTCGGTGGGCTGATGCTCAATCGTCTGGTGTCGGCTCGTTGAGGAAGCTTTCGATCTTCGCATTGCCGATCGTCTCGTCGTCCTGCAGCGCGCCGACGTAGGTCGACACGAGAGTCTCGACGCTGTGACCGAGACGGCGCGCCGTCTCGCCGAGTGGAACGCCACTGCGGAGCCAGGTGGTCGCCGCTGCATGTCGACAGTCGTAGACGCGCAGTGGCGGTAGGCCGACGGATGCGAGTGCGCGGTGCCAGGAGCGGACCCAGTTCGACTGGCTTGGGCGTGAGCCGGTTCGCGTGCGGAACAAGAGTTGCGCATCGTCGACGATGCCTTGTTCAGCAACCCACTTGGCGAGCACTTTGACTAGCACCGGCGGGATCGGTACGTCTCTCGGCCCGGTCTTTGGATCGCCGGGCTCATCGAAGGAGATGTCGGCCTCGGTCACGTGTAGACGGCCCCACCCAGCGGTGGGAAGATCGAGCGACCGACGTCGGATCATCACAACCTCCGACGGCCTGAGTCCGGCGTAGTACGCGACGGCCGTCATCACCCGGTACGTCTGGCTGCCCGGTTGATGGTTTGCGATCGCATCGATCGCTCTTGCCATCGTCGGCGGATCGGGGAGCCGACGCGGATCGACCGAGCGGCGACGCCTTGCGACCTTGCGGCGGGCACGGGTACGTGATCGCGGTGGCCACGGGTCGCCCGAGATGGCGCCCGCCTGCACGGCGGCAACGATGCAGGCTCGAGCGACGATGCGTGTCCGGTTCGCAGTGGTCGCCGACAGTGGTTGACCATCGATCCGCAGCCCAAGCTGCCTGTCGATCTCCGCGGTCGACTCGCGGTCGATCGTTGACAGCAGCAGCGAGTGCTCGGTGAGCCACTTCTCCCAGCGGGCCTCAGGTCCGTCGGCATCGGGGCGTAGCGCTTGCTTGAGGTAGTGCCGCAGCTCGGCTTCTGTGCGCCCAACTTTGACATCGGCAGCGATGATGACGAGCTTCGCCAGACTCTCGACCGCGGAGTTGCGCGTCCGCGGTTGCCACTCGACCCACTGTTCGCCGAGCCAGCGTCGAGCCCATTCGTAGACGTTCAAGTCGCTCAGCGACGGCTGCCAAGAGGACGGATCGCCTGTCACTTCGTCGAAGCGCTCGCCGCGTTGAACGGCGTTCATCAACAGCACGCGGAATCTGTCCGCCTCGGAACGCGTGTGGAACGACTTGCTGCGTTGCCGGCCGTCGACGGACCAACGCACGACCCACGGGCGCTTCACGCGGTCCGAGGATCGGCGGTCCTGGATGCTGTACACCTGCACCTCTTGATGCGAGCGCTTCATGTGACCTCCCACCCGTATCACCCGACCTCCGGTGGAGGGTGGGGGTTACAGGAAATTGGGAGAGCTTTGGGAGGAGCTCCCTCCCTCGATCCGCAAACCAACCCTGAGCAGGTCGGACACTTGTCTTGACCAACGGTTTCCTAACACTTGTCGCCCGTCCTTCGGCGGTTCTCGGCGACGCGAAACGGCGCAACGACCAGAGATACGGGCCTCTACGGCCCTCGGCGGAACCCGCCGTCCCGCGGCGTGTGCGCGCAAATGTTCCCAACTCGAGCCGCTTGCCACTTTCAAAGTGCATTGCCAATCTCGCGTCATGGCTCGCATAGTCAGCATCCTGCGCACACGATTGCGGGAAGGCGTCATGGCCGAGTACCTGCCAGTTGCTATCGAGATGATGGAACTCGCGCGCACCATTCCCGGGTTCGTCGAAGCAAAATCATTTGCCGCCGAGGACGGCGAGCGGGTCCTCATCGTGACGTTCGCCGACCGTGCGTCACACAATGTATGGCGTGACCACCCACGCCACCGCGAGGTGCAGCGCCTCGCACCAAACTTCTATGCGGAAGGGTCAGTGCAGGTCACAGAAGAGACACGCTCGACCAGGTTCACTCGCTGACCGTGTTGTCGAGTTCACCCGGTAGGGCGTTCGGCAGGGAGGAAAACCGCAGGTCGCAGGTTCCTAAGACTTGTCGCCCGTCCTTCGGCGGTTCTCGGCGACGCGAAACGGCGCAACGAGTAGAGGTACGGGCCTCTACGGCCCTCGGCGGAACCCGCCGTTCGGCGGGGTGTGCGCGCAAATTTTCCCGCGAACGCGGCGAGCGCTGCGATGTGCGTGCGCGCGAGTTCTACGGTTTG
>VGXN01000078.1 GCA_016873335.1 Phycisphaerae bacterium
TGAAGCCCACGGAGCGCAGTGAACCCGCTGCTACACTCCTGCTCCCCTCACGGGGCGTAGCTCAGCTTGGCTAGAGCGCCTGCTTTGGGAGCAGGAAGTCGTCGGTTCAAATCCGGCCGCCCCGATTCATTCCCCCGCGTCCGCAGCGTGCCTCGCTGCCCGCGCACTAGACTCCGCCGCCCATGGGCGATACCGCCAGTTACTTGCCAGTGATCCTGATCATCGCGATGGCGATTGGGTTCGCCATCGTGAATGTTGTCGCGAGCATGTTGCTCGGACCGCGCGTGGAGGGCGTCGTCAAGGGGCTCGCCTACGAGTCTGGCATGGATGCGATCGGAACATCGCGGAAGCGGTTCAATGTCCGCTTCTACATCCTCGCGATGACGTTCCTCGTCTTCGATGTCGAGATCATCTTCCTGTATCCGTGGGCGGTCACCTTTGCGCAGTTGGAACCGCGCAGCGCGGAGGCGCTTCTGTTCCTCGCGCGGATCGGCTTCTTCGTCGGCACCAGCGTGATTGCGTATGTGTACGCATGGCGCAAGGGCGTCTTCCGCTGGGATTGAACGCGCTGCATTGAACGCATCTTGAACGTATCACCGCGCGGGGGCAAGACGGTAACTGCCGGCGACCCCCGCGGGCGCAACCTGAATCCAGTCTCCGCTGCGCTTGCACTCGACTGATGTGTTGTCTGCAATCCGCGTCACGCTCGGTGGCGGCGCATCGACAGGCCACGCGACACGCAGCGGCTCTTGCCCCGATGCGCGGATCACCGCAAACAGCAGCCGCCGCTCCGCCCACATGAGATCAATCTCCACTGCACCGCGCGCGCGAAGTCCGCGCACGGAACCGCGCGACCACTCCGCAGGAAGCGCAGGGAGCAGTGCGATCACATGCCCAGGCCCGCTCTCCTGCGATGAGGCATCGCTCGCCACTTCGCGGTGCGACTGCACGAGCATCTCTGCGATCCCTGCCGCCGCACCGAAGTTCCCGTCGATCTGGAATGGCGGGTGATCGTCGAAGAGATTGGGCAGCGTGCTCCGCGCAAGGAGTTGCTGCAGATTCTCGAACGCACGCTGGCCATCCTGCAGCCGCGCGAAGAAGAGGATCAGCCACGCACGGCTCCATCCGGTATGACCGCCGCCCTTGCGAAGACGCTCATCGAGTGACTTGCGCGCCGCTGCGGCGAGTTCCGGCTGATCCTGCGGCGTGATCTGCCGCCCCGGATGCAAGGCAAACAGGTGGCTCATGTGCCGATGCCCAGGCTCCGCCTCGGGCCACGGCTCCGCCCACTCGAGCAACCTTCCATCCGCACCAACCTGCGGCGGACGAAGTTTCTTCAGCGCACGCTCCGCCCGCATCACGAGCGGATCATCGGAGGCGACGATCCCAAGCGCGCGTGCCTCTTCCAAGAAGTTGCGCAGGACATCGAAGGCAATCATCTGATCCATCGTGTTGCCCATCGCCGTATCCGCCGCCGATCCATCGGGCAGCAGGAACGCGTTCTCAGGCGACGCACTCGGACCACCGACCAGATCGTGGCGATCCGGATCCTCACAAAGCCAATCGAGATAGAACGCGGCACAACCACGCAGCAGCGGGAACGCCTGCTCGCGCAAGAAGCGCCGATCGCGACCGAAGTCCCAGTGATCGTGAATGGTCTGCGAAATCCAACCGCCACCATGCGGCCAGAGGGACCACACCGTCGTGCGGTGGCTCGGCACCGTCCACGCCCATGCGTCGGTGCAGTGATGCGCCATCCAACCCGACGCGCCGTACATGCGACGCGCCGTCACCGCGCCATCGATCGCGAGGCGTTCCACAAAGTCCGTCAGCGGCGCCACGGTCGACGGCAGGTTCAGCACCTCCGCCGGCCAGTAGTTCATCTGCAGGTTGATGTTGAGGTGATAGTCCGCATTCCACGGCGCATGCAGATGCTCACTCCAGATGCCCTGCAGATTCGCGGGCAGTCCCCCATCAACACTCGACGCGAGCAGCAACATGCGCGCATACTGCACATACAGCGCCGCGAGACCAGGATCGATGGCGCCCTCACCAACACGCCGCAAGCGTTTGTCGGTCGGCATCTGCTCAAGTTCCACCGCAGGCGGACCGATCTCCAGTTCGCATCTGTCGAAGTCACGCTTCCACGCGGTCTCGTGATCCGTCTGCAGCTTGCCGTACGGCACCGCGCTCGCGGCGATGGACGCGGCGATCAGCGAATCCGGATCTGGGCGGACAGGATCCGTTCCCGCACGCAGTGACTTCATCGCCTCCACCGCGCCGGTGCCGACAAAGGGAAAGTCGGTTGCCGCGACAAGCCTGATCGTCATCGCGTTTGCGGCACGAACCGCAATGCCATCACCATCAACTGCGATCGATCCGCCCTCCGCTTGGATGATCACATCAGCAGCGAAGCGAACACCGTTTCCCGCATCGGCTTCGGTCGTTCCGCGCAGGCGGATGCGCCCACGCCCATCTTCAACGGCTGCAGCGGTCGTCAGCAAGCATCCATCACAGGAACGCTCCCGCCGGAGCGACACACGAACAAAGAGGCCGCTCGGCTCCTCCGTCTGTTGTCGCACGACAAGCGCTGGCGCCGCGTGCGAAGCGAACACCGTGCGCGTGCAGCGGAACCCGCGATCGACCCAGCTCGTGACCGCCGTACACGTCGCGAGATCGAGACCACGCCGATACTCGCTCGCGTCCGTGGACATCGGCGATTCAATCAGCAGATCACCGAGCGTCTGATAGGAGTCCTCGATCGCATCGCACAGAAGTTCACGCGCCGCCGCAGCTTGACCCTCCTTGTACCGACCCTCAAAGAGCATTCGGCGAATCGAAGCAAGAGCTGAAGCGGAGTCGGGCACGGGCCTGCTCCCACGGCGCCCTTGCCAAATCGAACACTCGTTCAGTTGGATGCGCTCACGAACGACACCGCCAAACACCATGGCGCCGATCCGTCCGTTGCCCACTGGGAGTGCTTCCGTCCACCGAGATGCGGGCTGTTCGTACCAAAGCACCAAGCCACCCGGCGCCGGATCGGCAGATGGCGAGATGGTGCAGCGAACAGGCGCGGGTGGATCTGCGACGACATCGGTTGGAGTCTGCGCAGATGCCGACCCGACCGACACGGTCCCGCTGAGCAGAACCCACCAGAGCGACCGCTGCGATGTCAAGCGCAACACGGCGGTCTGCCCTTGCACTTTCATCACTCGGACTTCGCCGCCCGCAGCGTGACCTGCACATCCATCGTGGCATCGCCGCGCTTGAGCGTGATCTTCACCTCATCGCCGGGCTTGTGTTCACGAAGCCGTTCCATCATCTCCGCGGGACCAGTCAGTTGCGTGCCGTTCCAACCGACCAGCACATCGCCCTCCTTGATGCCCGCGTCGGCCGCAGCGGTATCCGCACTCACGCCATCCACGCGCACACCCTCCACGCCCGCCTCGCCGTACCCGGGCATCACGCCCAAACGCACGCGCGCGCCGGATCGCCGACCGCTCGTGGCGACATTGTCCGTCGACTGAAACTCCAACTTGTCGCTGCGCGAGGCGAGCCCCATCGCGAGCGCTTCGGTCAGCGCCACGACACGCGCTGCCCCCTGCGGATTCACGGTGAACCCCCGATCCGAGGGCTTGTGATAATCGTTGTGGGTTCCAGTAAACAAGAACAGAACTGGAATGCCCGCTCGGTAGAAACTCGCGTGATCGCTTGGACCGCGTCCCGACGGATCCGCACGAATCGTCAGACCGCTCTCGGTGAAGATTGGTGTGAGGAACGCCATGAAGTCCTTCGCACTTCCTGTTCCGCCAACGGCCAACTCTGCGCCGCGCATGCGCCCGACCATGTCGAGGTTGATCATCGCCTGCACCTGATCGTTGCGCAGCGTGGGATTGCGGGTCCAGTGCGCACTGCCATCAAGCCCGACCTCCTCCGCACTGAACGCCATGAAGAGCACCGAACGAAGCTCCGCCGGCGCGTCATCCGCGCGGTAGCGATCAGCCAGTGCCTTGACGGTGCAGAGCATCGCGGCCGTCCCCGAAGCGTTGTCATCAGCACCGGGATGCAACTTCCCACGATTGGATGGATCGGCCCCGTAGTCACCGAAACCGACATGGTCATAGTGCGCGCCAATGATGACCCACTGATCCGCGAGTGCGCCCTTCCCCCGCAACACACCTCCAATGTTGTCCGTGTGGATCACGCCATCGCTCATCTGCGTTTCGATGGTCAGCGTCACATCATCACGGAGCATCATCGGCTTGAGCGAACCCTCATCGCACAACTTGCGCAGATCGAGGAGCGAGCGTCCCTGCGGATCCGCGGCCTGCACGATCTTGTCGGCCTCTTCGGTCGAAAGTTGGATCACGGGCACATCAAGGCGCGCACCAAAGCGGCTCGACTCGCTGTTCTCCAGTTGGCGGCGTCCATCCCGCGCGCCTGGCGGATTGACCATCACGATGGCGGCTGGCTTGCGCGCGATGAGTGACTCCATCTTTGGTGCGATTGCGGCGTACGGGCTGAACCGCCGATCCACCCAGCGACTTCGACCATCCTCATCGAGCGGCTCGTAGCGGAAGAAGAGAACGATTCGACCCGTGAAATCCTCCACCTGCTCGCCGAAGGACGAATATCCATCTTGCCCCTCATCGATCGCGTAGCCCGCGAAGGCGAGTGGCGCAGTGACCTTCCCAGATCCGCTGTTGCCGAGGGCTGCAAAGCCCGAGCGCGCCTTCAACTGTTGTGCAGCCTCGGCGTTGGCGTTCCAAGAAGCCGAAGCAGAGAGCACCTTCGCACCGCCGCCAGCCACATCAAACGGTTGACGCCAGTTCGTCCACTCAGGGTGCGGCGATGGGGACGTTGGCGGCTGCATTGCGCCTTCACTCGATGCGGCAACGATCGTTGGATCGAGCCCCTTGGTGTCTGCTGGTGGAGGGAACGCAGGTTCGAGCCCCGACTGCTTGAAGTAGAACTCGATGTACTCGCCCGCGATGATGCTGCCGCGCGAGGCGGGCAGACGTCCCTCGAAGAACGGGTTCGAGAGCGTCAGAACATGCTGATACCACTCGGTCGCGACGGGACCAAGTCCCTCAAAGACTTTGCGAAGATTGATCTGTAATCCGTCGTCCTTGGGTTCGTAGGAATAGGGATCGACGCGCCCTTGGATCACCTTGCCCTGCGTGGGTGCATCGGCGGGCGGCGCGGTTGGCGTTCCATCGGTCGCCGCAGCGGGAGCCGAAGCTGTCGCGGCGGCTGGTGCCGCAGCTGTCGCGGTCGGAGCGTCTGTGGGCGGCACCTTCGACTGCGCACAGGCGATGGCGAGAACTGAGAGAAAAAAGCCCGCGGCAAGTGCGGGCCTTGTCGACAGGGGGCGAGTGAGCATTGCGTCAAGAGTAGTCCGTCAGAGTGCCGTCAACGAAGCGGTCGTTTGAAGAGGGTGCGTCCTATACTCGCGAACTTCATGTCCATGCTGCAAAAGCCGCAAACCAACATCCCAGCCGCAACGACCGTCGAAGCCCTCGCGCCCACGGACACGTTCATCCGACGCCACATCGGACCATCCGACGGGGATGTGCTTGCCATGCTCGCAGAGATCGGCATCCCGTCCATGGACGCGCTCATTGCATCGGCAGTTCCCGAGTCCATTCGCCTGCCGTCACCACTGCGAGTCAAGGACACCTCGAACGAGCACGGCTACGCGACCCGCGGTGAGGCGGAGACGCTTGCATCGCTGCGACGCATCGCTGCGCGCAATGTGCTCCACCGTTCCTTCATCGGCATGGGATATGTGGACACGATCGTTCCCGGAGTGATTCAGCGGAACATTCTGGAGAACCCCGCTTGGTACACCGCGTACACGCCATACCAAGCCGAGGTCGCCCAAGGCCGCCTCGAAGCATTGCTGAACTTCCAGACGATGATCAGCGATCTGACGGGACTGCCTGTGGCCGGATCCTCGCTCCTCGATGAGGGCACCGCCGCAGCCGAAGCGATGCACATGTGCGTCTCGGCGGCAGACAACGCCCGACTGGCCTTTTTCGTCGCAGAGGATTGTCATCCACAAACGCTCGCGGTCATCGAAACTCGCGCCAAGTGGCTTGGTATGCGGATCGAGGTTGGAAATCCATCGACCTTCACGCCGACCAAGGACTTCTGCGGCGCGCTCGTGCAGTACCCGACCACGGATGGGCGCATCGAGTGTTACCGCGA
>VGXN01000079.1 GCA_016873335.1 Phycisphaerae bacterium
AGACGGGGCACTTGGTGTTCGCTACCTTGCACACCACGGGTGCGGCAGGAACGATCAACCGAATCATCGATGCGTTCCCGACCAATCAGCAGGAGCAGATCCGCGTGCAGCTTTCAACGGCTCTGATTGCCGTGCTCAGTCAGGTTCTGCTGAAGCGGAAGGATGCGCCTGGGCGGGTGGCGGGCTACGAGTTCCTGATGATCACGCCAGCTATCGCGAATCTGATCCGCGAGAACAAGACTTACCGAATCGATTCGGCGATCCAGACTGGGCGCAAGTTCAGTATGCAGTTGCTCGATGACCACCTCTGGCAGCTCTACAAGGATGGCACCATCGATGCAGAAGAGATGATCGACTGCGCCAAGAACCCAGGTACGCTTCGCGACAAGGTTCACCGGGAAGGCGGTACGATTGGGCGCCTAGAATGGGACGAGAAGGAAGAGCCTATCAAGGGCGATAAGTGATCGAATAGCGTATCGAAACTTTTGTGGCAGAATTATTGGCTCTCCAGCGCGTGGGTTACCGTGCTTGGTCGTACATTCTTGTGGATACCGCATGAGCGCATTTTCGGACATTGATCCAGGCGAACTCAAAGGGCGCAAGCTCGGTCGCGTTCTCACCAAGATGGGGAAGATCACGCGGGAGCAGGTGCACGAGGCGATTGCAGCACGGACGGTTGATCCAACAAAGGGTCGCAAGAAACTCGGCGAAGTGCTCATCGACATGGGGCTCATCACGGCCGAAGACCTTGCTGCGGCGCTCGCTGGTCAGCGCGGGTTCCGCTTTGTTCCGCTCAGCGGGAAGATCATTCCACCCGAGACGCTGCGAGCCCTCACTCCGGAGGCTGCCACGGTCATGCGGGTTGTGCCGCTTGAGATCGACCCGGCCGCGAAGACCATTACGGTGGCCATCGGTTCTGCAGGCAACTTCCAGGCAATCGACAACCTCCGAATGAACATGTTCCCCGGGTACTCGATCACGGTGGTGATCTCCCCCGCAGCCGACATCGATGCGCTGATCAAGAAGGAGTACACGCGCAAGTCCGAGACGGCCGAACTCTTCTCGGAGGTGGACCGCTCAGAGGCGGTCAAGAATCTGCAAGGGCGAGGCGACTCGGTCGATGTGGCGTCGCTCGTGGATGCGGGCAGCGACAACGCCGTCGTTCAACTCGTGACCAACATGCTCGTGCAGGCGATTGCCAACGGAGCATCCGACATTCATCTGGAGCCATTTGAGGACGAGTTCAAGATGCGTTACCGCATCGATGGCATGCTGTACGAGATGAAGAATCCGCCGAAGGAGATCGCGATGGCGATCGTGAGCCGCGTCAAGATTCTCGCGAAGCTTGACATCGCCGAGAGGCGTCTTCCGCAGGACGGTCGCATCAGCTACCAGTTGTCCGCAGACCGCGATCCGATCGATCTCCGTGTCGCCGTGTTGCCAACGATGTACGGCGAGTCCGTGGTGCTGCGTGTGCTTGACCGCTCGGCCGTTCAGTTGGAACTCGATCGCATTGGGCTGCGCGAGGATGAGGTCGAGAAGATGCGGTACATCATCAACAAGCCCAATGGCATCGTGCTCGTGACTGGTCCGACTGGTTCTGGCAAGACCACCACGCTCTACGCGGCGCTGCGCGAACTGAACCAGATCGACACGAAGATCCTGACCGCAGAGGATCCCGTGGAGTACGACATCCACGGCATGGTGCAGTGCCAGGTGAACCTCGATCAGGAACTGACGTTCGCCAAACTGCTGCGCTCGTTCCTTCGGCAGGATCCCGACATCATCCTCGTGGGCGAGGTTCGCGATCTCGAGACCGCGCAGATTTCCATTCAAGCAAGCCTCACCGGTCACTTGGTGTTCGCAACGCTCCACACGAACGACGCGCCAAGTTCCATCCTGCGTCTGCTCGATCTCGGCGTGGAGTCCTTCCTGCTGACGGCGACGATCGAGGCAATCGTGGCGCAGCGACTCGTTCGGCGGATCTGCACGCAGTGCAAGGAGGAGTTCACGCCATCGCACGAACAGCTCCTCGAACTCAGCATGCAGCCCGCGGATGTGGCGGGGCGGCAGTTCTTCCGAGGACGTGGCTGCGACCGCTGCACCAAGACTGGCTACAAGGGGCGAATGGCGCTCTTTGAGATCATGCTCATGGATGATGACCTTCGCGAGATGGTGATGCGGCAGGCATCGACCGCGGTGCTGCAGGTGGAGGCGCGCAAGCGAGGCATGCGGACGCTCCGCGAGTCGGGATTGCTGGCGCTGTACGAGGGGCAGACCACCATCGATGAGGTCGTTCGAGAGACGATTCTGACAGGAGACTGATCATGCCAAGCTACGCATTCGAGGCTGCAAATACCGCGGGCAAGACCCAGAAGGGCACCATCGAGGCGGACAACAGCGAGGATGCGATCAAGAAGATCCGCAGTCAGGGATTGTTCCCAACGGCGGTGCGCGAGCAGAAGGAGGCCAAGAAGGCTGCCGCGGCAAAGAAGAAGCTGCAGGCGGGAGCGAAGAAGAAGAAGCGTGCGATCACCATCGGAGGCGTCAACCAGAAGCAGTTGACGCTCTTTACGCGTCAGATGTCCACCCTCCAGGACGCGGGTCTGCCGCTGCTTCGGTCGCTGCAGATTCTCGAAGACCAGCAGAAGCCCTCCAAGTTGAAGAACGTGCTGGACGATGTCTGCGAAGCGGTGTCTTCGGGTTCGTCGCTGTCGGAGGCGTTCAATCAGCATCCGAAGGTTTTCAAGCGCCTCTATGTGAAGATGGTCGCTGCAGGTGAGGTCGGCGGTGTGCTCGATGTCGTGATGCGGCGGCTCTCCGAGTTCATGGAGAAGGCGCAGCGCTTGAAGCGACGCATCATCGGCGCGATGATCTATCCGTCGGTGGTCATCCTGATCGCTGTGGCCATCGTCACGGGCATCATGTACTTCGTGATTCCGAAGTTCCAGGAGATCTTCGCGGACTTCGACATTGAACTGCCCGCCCTGACCAAGTGGCTCATCTCGTCGAGCCAGTGGGTGGCGGGGCAGCAGGATGGACAGAAGGTGCCCGGCGTGCTTTGGATCATCATGTCGCCGTTCTTGATCTTCTTCTTCTTCAAACTGGTGCGCATGACCAAGTTCGGACGGGCAGTCACCGATGTGATACGACTGAAGATCCCCGTCATCGGGGGGCTGATTCGCAAGACGGCCATCGCACGCTTCACGCGCACGCTCGGAACGCTCGTGGCTGCGGGTGTGCCGATTCTCGAGGCGATCACCATCACACGCGATACGTCGGGCAACTATGTCTTCGAGAAGGCGCTCAACAAGGTGCACGACTCGATCCGCGAGGGCGAGACCTTCGCAAAGCCGCTGCGCGAGAGCAAGGTGTGCGACGCGATCGTGGTGAACATGATCGATGTCGGCGAGGAGACGGGTGATCTCGATTCGATGCTCATGAAGGTGGCGGACAACTACGACGAAGAGGTGGACGTCGCGGTGGCCAGCCTGCTTTCGCTTCTCGAACCGTTCATGGTGGTGATCCTCGGTGGCATCGTGGGCACCATCGTGCTCGCGCTGTTCCTCCCTCTGGTGTCCATGATCGAGAGCGTGTCGAGTTCTGCACAGAAGGGCAGTTGATGAAGCGGCGCGCGTTCACCATCCTCGAACTCTTGACGGTGGTGGGGGTGATCGTCACGCTCGTGGGCATCTTGGTGGTCGGTATCTCCGCCGCGTCACGGAGCGCACAGGCGGCGAACACTCGGAACCTCATGTCATCCGTCAGCCGCGCGCTCGTGCAGTTCAAGGGCGATGTCGGCTACTTCCCGCCAGCGCTCGGTCTCGGTCCCACTGGGCCGCAGGACACGGGCTACATGCGCGATCTGGTTCGTCCAGTTGTTGCCCCAGCAGGGCTGAACCCGCAGCAGATCACCACGCTGCAGACGTACTACTCGCTGACCACGCCGGTGGAGTACCTGATCGGTCCCGGCGGACGCGATGAGGATGGCTACGGAGGCGTTGGTACAAGTCCGACGGGCCTTGGCGCGAAGGAGATGCCAAGTGTGGGGATTCGATCGCCGCTTCGTGATGGGGTGTGGGGAGCGCTTGCATCGCCTCGGCAGTCCACGCCCGGGAATGGTGCGTACAACTCGCGCAACCTGCCGCGGGGCGCCCTGGAAGCCAACACATCCACTGATCCCAATGTGCAGGGACGTTCGCTCGGACCGTACCTGGAACTGAAGGACGGCTCAGCGATTGGGACGGTGGCGGGCTTCGATCAGAATGGCATGGTGGTCGTCGCGCGCCCTGGGGACAACCATTTCAACCCCAATGGTCCCAAGGTGCTCCTCGATTACTACGGGCAGCCGATTCGCTACTACCGCAAGGGGTACTCGAGCGATGATCCCCGGCGCACGGCAGGCAAGTCGTCGGGCTCTGGCGGCAGCAGTGGCATCGGCTGGGACCTGTCGGACATCTTCGTGCTTCGTCCGCAGCGTTTCACGCCCGGCAGCGAGTTGGTCGGTGTGGTGGATGCAAACAACGATGGCGCCACCTCGCGGCAGTTGCAGACGGCGGACTTTGCACTCTTTTCTTCGGGTCCCGATCAGCGCGTGAACAACTTTGTCCGTGCCGATGCAGAACTGTTCAATGAAGACAACATCGTGGAGGTTGGAAACTGATGCGACGCGCGTTCACGGTGCTGGAGTTGGTCGTGGTGATCGGCGTGATCCTGATCCTGATGGCTCTGGCGCTGACAGTGACAAGCACCGTGCTGACTGGCAATGACCGCCGCAGCATGCAGGGCACATTCCTGCTGCTCGATCAGGCGATCGCATCGTGGCAAGCGCAGACCGGACGCGAGTTGTCGTTTGGGCGCAGAACGGATCCCACCAGCTCCACGGGAACGCCCGATTTCACGCTGTCGGCGACGGGTCCCTCCGCGGGGTTCGACATCTACGAGGAGAACTTCGCAACGACCTACGCCATCTGCGTGATTCTCGACCGCTTGGCGTCGAACCCGGAAGCCGCGGAGATCATCGCCAAGATTCCGAGTACTGCCCTGCGGCTTGTTCCCAAGAACACGGCGGGAAACGCGGTCGAGCCGCTGCCGGCAGGTTGGACTGGAAGTGTTCCGCAGACCGATCCGAATCAGATGCCAAATTCCGTCGACTTGATCCGTGAGGTGTGTGATCCGTGGGGCAAGCGCATTGGAGTCGTGTTCCCGGGTCGCCTTGCCCGAGCGAGTGAACTGAGCGCGACGGGCAGCAGCGTCGACCGTGAGGATGGGTCTGTGCGGACGCTGGATGAGGTCGCCTTTGGCGTGTGCCGCGGTCGGAAGATCTGCTTTGTGTCTGCGGGGCCCGATGGGGACTTTGGAAGCGATGCGAATCCTGCTGCTCGCGAGGACAACATCTTCTCGTACGAACTTCTGCCGAGGCCACAGCAGTGAGACGATCCGCGGTCCATCCTTGGCCGCGCGGAGTGCACGCTCCGAGCGGATTCACGCTGGTGGAACTGCTGGCGGTGATGGCTGTGATCGCAATCCTCGGTGTGGTCGTCACCACGAGTGCGGGGCGCGTGACGAAGGAGGCACGGGTGGCGACCGCCGCCAATCAGGTGCTCGCGGCTCTTGCCGAGGCGCGAGCGATCGCGATCCGCGACCGTGCCCAAGTTCTGGTCGCGTTCACTGTCTTTCGCAAGACCTACCGAGCCACGACGAACGGTCCCGAACTGATCGATTTCACCAAGCCGCAGCAGACTCAGATCGTGATTGCAAAGGCAACGGGGCGGGTGGGATTCCCCGGCTCTGTGTCCGGGACTGGGCAGTATCCGCTCTTGATTGCGCCTGCGTCAGTCGATGACTTGCTCTTGGAGGAGTTTGTTCCAGTGGACGGTGTGGGGCTTCGACTGCTGCCTGTCGGCATCAAGGTGGCAGGTCAGGCGGCGGACATCATGACGGTCGATGAGGTCCCCTATGACGACATCTGGATCTCACAGCCAGTCATGAGTCTGCGACCGACGGATACCGCTGCGACCGTTGAGCGTGGATCGCTTGTGGTCGTGCGATTCTCTGCGGACGGAACGGTGATCACACGGAATCCGT
>VGXN01000080.1 GCA_016873335.1 Phycisphaerae bacterium
CCGCACTCGAGCCAAACCTCGGCTACCTCCTCCCGCCGCCAACGGACGGCGTGCGCGCGCTCGACAACTCATCCGCCGCACTCCCCACTGGCAAGATCATCGTGCTGCAAAGCGTCGATGCAGCCGCCACCGCGCCCACGGTTCTCGACAAACTCGCCACCGCGCTTGGCGAACTGCACACAAGCGGCGATGTGGTCATCGTCGCGCTGCAAGTCCCCAACAAGCTGGACGCGGCCGAGAAGAAACTCGCAAAGTTCCAGTCCAAGGCAACCATCATGCTCGACACCGATGGCGTCTGGTGCGACACCATCGGTCTCTACAAGAAGCCCGCGAACCTCATCATCGACCGCGGCGGCGCCGTGCGCTACATCGGGCTCAACGACAAGGGCGTTGCCGAAGCGGTCAAACTGCTCGCCGCGGAACCCGCCCGCACCACACCACCCGCTATGCGCCCCGATCTCGCGAAGGCGAAGGGCGAGGCCGACGCCAACACCGCCGGCGCCGCCGACGCCACAAAGACGGCGCAGTTCCCCACCTACACGACACCCGTCACGAACGCAATCGACCTGCGCGGCAAGCAAGCGCCAGCCCTGTCTGTCGATACCTGGATCGCCAAGCCAGCCGACACCAAGGGCAAGGTGATCGTGGTGGACTTCTTCTTCACAGGCTGCCCGCCCTGCCGAGCCGCGATCCCTCACATGAACGAACTCGCCGCACACTACGGGGACCAAGTCGCGGTCGTCGGCGTGTCGTTTGAGAACAAGTCCACCTACGACGCCGGTCGCAATCGCTTCCGCACCGACTTCGACAAGGTGAAGTACGCCATCGGACTCGACACAAGCCGCACCATGATCAACGCGTTCGGCGTAAGGAGCTACCCGTGCATCGCCGTGATCTCGGCCGACAACGTCGTGCGCTGGCAGGGACACCCAAGCAGCCTCGACGCGCAAGTGATGGATCCCATCGTCGCGGCCAACAAGGCGATGGTGGCAGCATCAGGCGGCGGCAAAGGCAAAGGCTCCACGAAGAAGAGTCAACGCGGTTGGGCCACCAGCCCTTCCTGATCGTTCAGCCAACGAATTCGATCCGCACGAAGATCGGTCAGCCGCTTAGAACACGCGCTCGACCGTCGCATCGGCCATCAGCGCGAGCAGTTGCCGCGGTCCACTCGGCGGCAGCACCTCAAGCCGCGCCTTCGCGCTCGCCACCAACGACAGCGCATGCGTACGCGCCGCACCAAGCGCATCGGTCGCCGCCATCAGCCGCAGCAGCGTGCCCGCTTCGCCCGCATCGATCGCCTGCACGGTGCGCGCACGGCTCTCCGGAGTGCACCGCGCAAGATGAACCACCAGCGGCAGCGTCAACTTCCCCTTGCGAAGATCGATCCCGAGTGTCTTGCCCACCGTCTGCTCATCGCCCACCAGATCGAGCACATCATCCTGAATCTGGAACGCCATGCCCAGCTCCTCGCCGTACAGACGCAGCGAATCAGCGACCTTCAGGCTCGCCCCCGACAGCCGCGCCGCCAGCTGGCAGCATGCGCCCGACAGCACGCCCGTCTTGCGGCGAATGATCTCGAAGTACGTGTCCTGCGTCAGCGTGAGATCGCCGCGGTGCGACAGTTGCAGCACCTCGCCGCTGCACAGCTGCATCGTCATCGCGCCAAGTTCACTGTTCAGCCACGGCTCACCGATCGTCGAGCACAGGTGGAAGGAACTCGCGATCAGATAGTCACCGAGCATCACTGCCGTCTCGTTGCCGCGCAGGCTGTTGACCGTGTCGCCACCACGCCGCATGTCCGCCTCGTCGAGCACATCATCGTGCACGAGCGTCGCCATGTGGATCATCTCCACCACAGCACCGAGCGCATCGAGTGCGCCATCCACGGCGCGATTTGCCGGCGCACTGCCACGCACCGCCAACCCCGACGCAATCACGAGCGTCGGACGCAACATCTTGCCGCGGTAACGCTCGACATGCCGCACGAGCATCGTGACGCACGGCAGATCACTCTGCAGTTGCCGCTCAAAGCACTGCGCCACCGCATCGAGGCGTTCGCCAAGTTCAGGCAAGAATGTTTCGGTTTCAGGGAGCACGCCGATCACGCTTCATTCTAGGCGCCGTGCGCGCCGCGCTCCGCGGTCGCTGCGCCGCCACGTACACGATCCAACCCTCACACGCCTCGCCGCGCGTCGTTGGCTTGAAGACCCCATTCCCCTCACCCGTCTTGCGTTCCGTCCCCTCCCACAGCACCGTCGGACGCACGAAGCCCACCTCTTCAAGCACTTCCACAATCTCAGGGATCGTCCACAACCGCCATCGGTAGGTGAACGCCCGCCGCATCTCGCTCCCATCGGGAAAGCGGAAGTGAATGTGGTTGACAACGTGATGATTGATCGGGTTCACCTGCGCCTGATGCCACACATACACAAATCCATCGAGCCCTCGTTCGTGCTCGCCCACGGACCACGACTCCGACCCGCCGTACGCATCGAAGAAGACCAAGCCGCCAGGGCGCACATGGGTGAGAGCCTTCGCGAAATAGTCGCGAAGCTGCTTGCGCGTGTGCAGCACGAAGTAGCTGAAGTTCAGTGCGACCAGCAGATCCGCCGGCTCGGTCACCGTGTGGTTGACATCGCCCTGCAGCAGCGTCACGCGGGCGCGTTCACGCGCAGGAAGTGTGGCGAGCGAAGTCCGCGCCAGCGCAAGCACCGCGGGGTCGAGATCCACGCCCACACCGGTATTGCCCTTGCGCCACCGTACCCACTCGCGGCACAACAGCGCGGTTCCGCAGAAATCCTCGCGCAGCGAACGCGGCAGCCGTCCCGTCCACTGTTTGTAAACGCGGTCAAACAGCACGCAGTCGGATTCGCATCCCTGCACGGACAGTTCGTACAACTCGTGGCGATCGGAATTTGCCGCGGTGCGCCAGCCTTTGCGGCGCGCGGAACGACTCGTGGCTCGGGGCATGGGGCGCGGGAGTGTAGAGGCGATGCCACAAGGCGGCGCGCGACCAGCCGCATCGGACACGATGCGCCGTACTACGGCGTATTGCGCACAAGCACGAACACGTCGGGGCAGTCGGTGCGGTCCGTGCGAACCGCGAGAATGAGCGAGGACCACCGTCCGCTCGGATCGACCGTCACGAGCGGCGATGTGGAACGCCCCTCCTGCACGAGCGCATCCACTGCCGCCCAATCGACCGTGACGATCTGCTCGCTGACCGCCCCCTCGTACCGCGCCTTCGCCACGGGCGGATCAAACGACAGCACTCGAAAGGGCGCACGGGTTGGCGCTTCCACCAAGAACTCACCTTCGGGGTTCACATCGCGGGACACGCCGCTCGGCCGCGTCCGCAGCGGCGACCGAATGTTGTAGGAGATCGCCACGCGCCCAAGCAGATCGCCCGTATCACCCACGAGCCGCACGAACTGCTGCTTCGGACCATCGCCCCATGGCTCAAGCCGCACACGAATCTCGCGCTCATCGCCTGGCTTCAGTTCGGTCCCTGTGGGCAGGTCCACCGTGGTGCAGGTGCAGGTGGACACCGCTGACTTCACCGTCACCGCTCGTTCCGTGGTGTTTCGAAGTGCGACGGCGACCGTCGTGGGTGGATCACACTGCGAAATCGCGCCAAGATCGATCTGCGATGGCTCGACGGTCAGCACCGTCGGCACCACCCGCCGCGCCGCGGGATCGACCACATCGCGCGACATGCATCCAGTGAACGCACCAGCACCCAGGAGGCACGCGGCCAAGCCAACAACAAACGGGACAACAGCGACCTTCTTCGGAATCACGCCACGAAATCTACCGCGCAATCAGTAGCGGTAGTGATCGGGCTTGTACGGGCCATCGACCGGCACGCCGATGTACTCCGCCTGATCCTTGCGCATCGTCGTCAATCGCGCGCCCAACTGCGTCAGATGCAGCCGCGCCACGCGCTCGTCCAGATGCTTCGGGAGCGTGTAGACCTTCTTCTCGTACTTCTTCGAGTTCGAGAAGAGTTCGATTTGCGCGATCACCTGATTGGTGAAGCTTGAACTCATCACGAAGCTCGGGTGGCCCGTCGCGCAGCCGAGATTCAGCAGCCGACCCTCCGCAAGCAGGATGATGCTGCGGCCGTTCGGCAGCTTCCACTCGTCGACCTGCGGCTTGATGTTCACACACTTCGCGCCAGGGATGCGCTTCAGACCGGCGATGTCGATCTCGTTGTCGAAGTGACCGATGTTGCCGACGATGGCATTGTGCTTCATCTTCAACATGTCCTCGGCGCGGATGATGTCCTTGTTGCCCGTCGCCGTGATGAAGACATCCGCGGTCGACACGACATCCTCGAGTCTGACCACCTCGTAGCCCTCCATGCACGCCTGCAGCGCGCAGATCGGGTCGATCTCGGTCACCTTCACACGGCAACCCTGTCCGCGCAGGCTCTGGCAGGAGCCCTTGCCCACGTCGCCGTAACCGAACACCACCGCCACCTTGCCCGCGAGCATCACATCGGTCGCCCGCATGATGCCGTCCACGAGCGAGTGTCGGCAGCCATACAAGTTGTCGAACTTGCTCTTGGTCACCGCATCGTTGACATTGATCGCCGGGAAGAGCAACTGCCCAAGTTCCTGCATCTGATAGAGGCGGTGAACGCCCGTCGTCGTTTCCTCGGTCACGCCCTGAATGTTCGGCACCGTGCGCGACCAGTAGCCCGCGTGCTTCTGCTGCAGTGCGCGGAGCAGGCGCAGGATGACCGAGTACTCCTCGCTGTCCTCGCTCGTTCCCGCAGGAACGGCGCCCTGCTTCTCGAAGGCGAGCCCCTTGTGAACGAGCAGCGTCGCGTCGCCGCCGTCGTCGAGGATCATGTTCGGTCCCTTGCCATCCGGGAAGTGCAGCGTCTGCCATGTGCACCACCAGTATTCGTCGAGCGTCTCGCCCTTCCACGCGAACACGGGAATGCCCTTGGGATTCTCCGGCGTGCCGTTCGGGCCGACCGCGACCGCGGCCGCGGCGTGATCCTGCGTGCTGAAAATGTTGCACGAACACCAACGAACTTCGGCGCCAAGATCGACCAGCGTCTCGATGAGCACCGCGGTCTGGATGGTCATGTGCAGACTGCCGACGATCCGCGCACCCTTCAGCGGGAACTTGCCCTTGTACTCCTTGCGCAGCGCCATCAGACCGGGCATCTCCACTTCCGCCAGTTCGATCTCCTTGCGACCAAAGCGCACGGTTTCGGGCGACAGATCCTTCACCTTGAACGGCGGGAAGTCGACGAGCGAGAGGCGCGGGTTGGTCAGAAACGGGTCGGAACTGGTGGTGGTGGTGGTCATGGTCTGCGTGGCGGCGCCGGTCATAGCTTGTCCTTTCATCCGTATATCCGGATGGACGAATAGTAGCCCGGTTTCGACCGCCCGTCCACTCATCGGCAAGACTTCTTGCAACCCTTGTGAGTGTTCTACACTTGGGCTTTCCCAAGGAAACCTATGCGCCTTCCCCCCATCGAGTCCAAAATCCTCCGATCGACCGCCCTCCTCACCCTTCTGGGCCTTGCCCTTCTGGCTGTCGGCTCAGCGCCCCGCGCCGAAGTGCGCGGATCCCCCTTCCCGCTCGACAACTGCCCCGTCTCGGGCAAGCCACTTGGGAAGGACAGCGTCAGCTTTGTGATTGAGGAACCCGACAACGGCGTTCTCAACGGACGGGAGATCCGATTCTGCTGCCCCAACTGCGTCGACACCTTCAAGAAGGATCGCGCCAAGATCCTCGAAACCGTGGACGCCGCAATCATCGCGCAGCAGATGCCGCTCTACCCGATGACCAACTGCGTGGTGATGCGCGACGAAGAGATCGCCGCACCTGACGCTCCGGACGTCGGCGACGTGAAAAACATCGTGGTGCTCAACAAACTGGTGCGCCTGTGCTGCCCTGGCTGCATCAAGAAGATTCGCCGCGATCCGATGAAGTATCTGACCGCGATCGACAGTGCCGTGATCGAGAAGCAGAAGGGTTCGTACTCCCTCAAGAACTGCCCCGTCTCGGGTGAGCCGCTGCCCGCGCAGCCGACCGACATTGT
>VGXN01000081.1 GCA_016873335.1 Phycisphaerae bacterium
CCGACCGCAGCGCGGATCCGCGCCGCATTTCCAGCGAGGTCTCCAACCGTGGAATCGAGAGACAGGAGCGCGAGGCGCATCACTCGGGAGTCGCAATCTGACGGAGGCTGCCACGCGCGAGGACATCGATGCCCCGCGACCGAAGCACGGCGAAGACCTCCTCCGTGTGGTCAGGTCCACGCACCTCGATTTGGCAGAGCACCTGCACGCGCGAGACATCATCCTCCCCGAACGCGCGTTCGTGCGACACTTGCTTCACGCTTGCCCCTGTCGATGCGATCGCCGATGCGAGTTCCGCCAACCCGCCTGGTCTATCGCGAATGACCGCGAGGAACTGGATGATGCGCCCATCCAATGCAAGTCCATGTTCGATGACGCGTGCAAGCACCGTGGGATCGATGTTGCCCCCACACAGCATCAAGCACACGCGGCGACCGCGCAGACTTTCGAGTTGACCCTCGAGCATTGCCGCGATGGGCGTTGCCGCCGCGCCCTCTGCAACAACCCGCTCACTCTCGAGCAGACGAAGAATCGCGCGCGTGATGGAATCTTCGCCGACCGTGCACACGGACTCGATCCGCCGCCGCACAATCTCGAAGGCTGCCGCACCGACCTCGGGTACGCCGAGTCCATCCGCGAGGGATGGCTCGGCAGAAACTCGCACGGGCTTTCCCTCGCGGAGCGCCGCAGCCATGCTTGCGCAGCGCGCCGACTCCACACCAATGATGCGAAGCGTTGGTCGCGCGGCAGCGGCGGCAAGCACAATGCCGGCCACCAGTCCCCCGCCACCGACTGGCGTGACGATGGCATCGAGATCAGGGATCTGGTCGAACACTTCCAGCGCACATGTGCCAGCGCCCGAAATGATCGCTGGGTCGTTGAACCCGTTGACGTAGGCGAGTCCGTCCGCAGCGGCAACCGCATCCGCATGCTCACGCGCATCGGCAATGTTTTCGCCGTGCAGCAACACGCGTGCTCCATACTGGCGGCAACGCACCTGCTTGACCAGTGGTGCGAAGCGCGGCATGACGACCGTCACGGGAACTCCAAGTTCCTTGCCGTGAAACGCGAGCGCAAGCGCATGGTTGCCTGCACTTGCGGAGATCACGCCGCGCTCGCGCTGGGTCGAACCAAGCGAAAGGAGCGCATTCCGTGCGCCACGCTCCTTGAATGAACCCGTCGCCTGCATCAGGTCGAGTTTGCACCACACTTCGGCACCAAGCATTTGCGACAACGCGACACTCTGGAGACACGGTGTTCGCACCACACCACCCGAGATGCGGCCCGCCGCATCGATCACATCCTGTGCGGTCGGCAGTTGCGTTGTGGCGACTGCCATGGCGTTGCTCACGAGACGTTTGGACCCGCGGCACGCACCTCGGGCGTCACCGCGAACTTCGCATCATTCGCGCGAAAGCGCGCGGCAAGATCACGCGCCTTCGCGTCGTACGCCGTCTTGTCCGCCCAGGTGGCTCGGGGGTCGAGGACATCGGCTGGAACTCCCGCGACCTGTGATGGAATGGCCAGACCGAAGATCGGATCCTTGCGGAAAGATGCGGTTCGCAGCGACCCGCCAAGGATGGCGTTCACAAACGCACGCGTGTAGGCGAGCTTGAAGCGTGATCCAACGCCGTAGGGACCGCCCGTCCAGCCCGTATTCAAGAGCCAGACATCCGAACCGTGCTTTGCGATGCGGTCGCGCAGCATCTCCGCGTAACGCATCGGCGGGCGCGGCATGAACGGTCCGCCAAAGCACGCGGAGAAGTTCGGCTGCGGTTCGGTGACGCCCGCCTCCGTCCCGGCAAGTTTGGATGTGTACCCGTTGAGGAAGTAGTACATCGCCTGCTCTGGCGTGAGTTTCGAGACTGGAGGCAGCACACCGAACGCATCCGCGGTCAGAAAGATCACATTCTTCGGATGACCTGCAACGCTCGGGATCCGCGCGTTGCGGATGAACGACACGGGATAGGTCACGCGCGTGTTTTCGGTACGCGCCGCACTGTTGTAGTCGGGGATGCGCGTCACAGGATCGATGGTGGTGTTTTCAAGCACACTTCCGAAGCGGATCGCATCCCAGATCTCCGGCTCACCCTCGCGCGAGAGTTTGATGCACTTTGCGTAGCAGCCGCCCTCCATGTTGAACACGCCCTTGTCGCTCCAGCCATGCTCATCATCGCCAACAAGGTCGCGGTTCGGATCGGCAGAGAGCGTCGTCTTGCCGGTCCCCGAAAGCCCGAAGAACAGCGCCACATTCGAGGGATCCTTGCGGTCCACATTGCAGGAGCAATGCATCGGAAAGACCTTCATCGCAGGCAGATCAAAATTCATCGCGTAGAAGATCGACTTCTTCATCTCGCCTGCATACCGCGTTCCCACGATCAGCACCGTGCGCTTCTCAAGGCTCTGCGCAATGCACACAGGCCCCTTCGCTCCGTACTTCGCCGGATCCTCCAACCGCAGGCTCCCCGCGTTGATGATGGTCCAGTCCTGACGCCAGTTCTTCAGGTCCGCGCTCTCGGCGTTGATGAACAGCGTCTTGGCAAAGAGGCTGTGCCACGCTTCTTCAGTGAACACCGAAACCTTCAAGCGGAATGCCGGATCCGCGCCCGCATAGCCATCGAACCGATACAGCTGCTCGCGCCGACTGAGGGTGGACAGCACCAATCGCTCGAGGGCATCGAAATGCTCCGGGCTCATCGGCTGATTCACCTTGCCCCAGTCGATGTCTCCGTGGATTGCGGCGGAATCTTCGAGGAACTTGTCGTTGGGACTCCGTCCGGTGCGATCACCCGTGTCACAAGCGAGAGCACCATTCGCGGCCAATCGACCCTCGCCACGGGCGAGTGCATGCTCAATCAACTCGGCGGTCGGCACATTGGAAAGAATCTTGGCAGAGCCGAAGGAGTGACGCGTCGTCGACGAATGGGCAGTCAATGTGGTCATAGGTGTCATCCCGATGGCGGGTCGGGAAGTCTATCACGATTGACGGTTCGATTCCCTTTGCAGGGTCCGCAGCAACTTCCTACCATGGCGCGCTTTCCATGGCGGCCGTAGCTCAGTCGGTAGAGCGCCGGGTTGTGATCCTGGATGTCGCGGGTTCAAGTCCCGTCGGTCGCCCTCCCCGATAACCCATGCGTTTCCACGCGCTCCAGACCAATCCCCAGTGGGAACGCATCTCCGAGAACCGCGCCGCGATTCGTGCTGCCCTGGAGGCGCGGCGACCTGCGCGGGGCGATCTTGTGATCCTGCCGGAACTGTGCGAGACAGGCTTCACGATGCGCGCCGACATTGCCGCGGCGAGTGATTCCACGGCATGGATGGGTCAATTGGCGAAACACCACGGGATTTTTCTGCAAGCGGGCATCGCGCGGAAGGTCGCAGGTGGCACCGCCAACACGGCGACCCTGTTTGCACCATCCGGCGAAGAAATCGGCTGCTACAGCAAGGTCTTTCTCTTTACTCCAGGTGGTGAACACCGAGCCTATGTGCCGGGCGACCGGCCGGTTGTGATCGACTGCGGTGGCGTTCGCATCGCACCCATGATCTGCTACGACCTTCGCTTCCCCGAACTCTTTCGGCATGCCATGCTCGCCGGGGCAGAGTTGTTCACCCTGTCGGCGTGCTGGCCGGCCGCACGACTGCATCAGAAGCGTGCCATGCTGATCGCCCGCGCGATTGAAAATCAGGCCGCCATCGTTGCATGCAACCGCACCGGGAGCGAGCCAACCATCGTCTACAGCGGTGGTTCCGTCATTCTCGATCATGTCGGGGCCGAACTCGCGTCCGTCGCAGCGGAAGCGGACACGATGGTCTCTGCCGATATCGACATTGCCGCCCTTCGGGCGTATCGCTCCTCACTTCCGTTCGCTTCCGATATCCGTCGCGCTCTTCTCGGACTCTGAACAACTGCGTGCGCATTGACGCGTGCGTTCAGGTTCGTAGACTCTCGCGCACGTCACGCAGGACTTCCCTGTGTGTCGCAGAGGAGCAAGATGCCACACCACACTCACGCTGGTCGGTTCTCTGCGTTGAACAAGTTGAAGTCCGAAGCAAGCCAAGCGCCCCGTCCGTCGAAGCGCCTGCAGGCGCTACGAGCTGCGCGCGATCCTTCCGTTCGCCTGGCGTTGGTGCGCCGCGCATACTTCGTCGCTGGCGCAGCGCATCCGTTGTGGGATGTGGGACTCGATGCAATCATCGATCGCATTTCCACGGGGTGTGCGTGGAGTGAGCGAGTCGACCTGTGGATTTCTGACGTTGCTCTCTCCTGCGCATGCATTCGCGGAGATCAGTCTGCGTGGAGCGAACTGATCACGTGCCATATGCGAAGCCTCTGCGAAGGGGCGGAACTGCGCCTCTCGCCACAACAGTCCCGCCTGCTTGTGGAGCGGTTCATTCGTGAACTCCGGGCGTCGACGCTCGCTGCGACACAGCGCGGCGATGGCGCAGTGCCCCTCCCAAGCGCAGGCGACCCGTCCCTGCACGATTACCGCGGAGGCCAGACGCTTGCTCGCTGGCTGCTTGCCCACATTCTTGCTCGCGTTGAAACGATGCCGCTGGGGGTCCCCATGTCGCTGCCGGACGTACGCCGTGAAGAGAGAGTTGATCGCAGCGTCACACGCCAACGTGCGCCTGCGCTCTGCCTTGAGTCAGAAGCGGTCGCGTCGATTCTTGACAGCACTCTCTCTCCGCGTACCCTCGCCGCCGACGCCCCCGCTTCCGCGCGGGTGCCGCTGGCAACATAGCTCAGTTGGTAGAGCATCGCACTGAAAATGCGAGTGTCCCCGGTTCAAGTCCGGGTGTTGCCATTCATACCGTGCAGCGACTGCACTGTCCGCACATCGAGTCCGTCGATCGGATAGTGCGTTTCGAGTGCGCTGCTGAGTTCATGCGAGTCCACAACAACGAAGATGGCGGGCAAACCCAGCACGCTGCTGGCGAATCTGCACGCACGCGCCAGGTGCGCGGGCGTGGTCGCGGCGACGACTGCGCCATGCTCGAAACGCAGCGGAAAGAATCGGAACTGCCACGCTTGCCGCGCGGTCACCAGCGCTGCGGCAGTCGCATCGACCCGCGCAAAGTCCGCATCGAATGTGTGTGCAAGCGCCCGATACTGATCGGTCCACGCGCCTTCGATGATGGTCGGATCGATCCCGAACATCTCCTCACAGAGCACACCGAAGGGACGATCCTGCGTCTGCTGCCGTTCCAGAACCGCATCCACCTCGCTCTGTCGCAGGATGCCCTGCGCAACGAGAAGTTCGCCGATTCGCGGAACACGCATTTGCGGGCGAACCGCCGCGTGCCGAGTGGTTGTTGCAGTAGAACTTCGCACGGCAGGTGGATCGGCGACCGTGCATCGTCACTTTCGGCAACCCTGAGATTTTTCAGCAAGTCCTGCCTCCCCCGTCCCCTGCCAATGGCGCGATAACCATGGGCTCCCCCACTCGTGATCATGCGACACGGGCCCTACGGTGGCTCTCGACACGGCAGGCCTGCTCCCTGCGCCCCATGGCGCGACGAATCGAACGCGCCACGGGCAATCCGCGATTGCAGATGGCCCTCGCATCGGAAGCTCGGCTCGCACGCACGCTGATCCGCGCCGGCTTCGATGTCGGCAGTGAAGTGCCGACGCCAATGGGTCGCGCGTGTGATCTGGTGGCCCGCAAGGGTGACGTGCTGCTTCACTTCCATGTCAAGAGCATCGAAGACGAACACCTGCCTCTTTCGCGGTCCATGCGTATGCCACGCGCGATCAAGGCGCTCGAGAGCATCGAGCGGCGACTGGAGGTGGAGATCGTCTGGCGCAGCGGTCTCTCGGCATCATCGCTGAGGGCGTTGTCGCTGAACTTCGCGGACTTTCTCACGCGCGCAAGCATCGGTGACGAGCACTCATTCTCGGGGAGGGATGGGCGAACGCAGGGTCGCTGCCGTGTGCGCTGCGCACATGACGGATCATGCATTCGCCTCCACATCGGCATCGCGGATGACCGCGCCGAGATCATCGAGAGGATGGACCGACTGATGCGCAAGGCGCGCGCGCAGTTCCTCACGGGCGGTGA
>VGXN01000082.1 GCA_016873335.1 Phycisphaerae bacterium
CGGACCGAAAACGTGGACAAAGTGCCGGGGGTGGGCAACATTCCCGGGCTGGGCGTGCTGTTTCGCCGCAACGCCAGCCAGGACAAGCGCACCGAGCTGCTGATTTTCCTTTCGCCATCGGTGATCTAAGCCGCTGGCGCCATGAAATTTTCGCATTCCGTCAGCACCCAGCTGGTCGCCCTGTTGCGGGATTGCGGAGTGGTCAGTCCGGTGTTGCAGCAGCAGCTGCAGCACGCCGCGCAGGAAAGCGGCCGCAGCCCGCTCGATATTTTGCTTGCCAGCGGGCAGGTGAGGGAAGAGCAGATCGCCCAGGCGCTGAGCCAGCACCTTGCCATTCCCCGCATGAGTGCACCGCAAAATCTGCCGGCAGTCGCGCTGGACGGCCCGCTGCCCGCTTCCTTTGCGTACCACAACCGCATCGTGCCGCTGCAGCAGGACGGCAGCTCCCTGCAGGTGGCGGTGGCCGATCCGGCGGCCCTCTCCCAGATGAGCAACATCAGGGTGGCCACCGGACTGACGGCAAAACCGGTGCTGGTGACCATTGCCGATATGGAGCGTCTGCTAGGTGAATTAGAGGAAAAAATGCCTGGGGGCATTGACCCTGCACCGGCGTCGCCAGGCGGGCGTTCCGCTGGCGGTCCGCAGGCCGCCAAGGTGCCAGCACGGCGCACCCGTACCCCGGAAGCCGTACCGCCCGCGACGACCGATGAAGGCCAGCCGGAAGTCATCCGCCTGGTCAACAGAATCATTTTCGATGCCATCGAGCGCAAAGTCAGCGACATTCATCTCGAGCCCTACAAGGACGGCGCGCGTTTGCGCTACCGCCTGGACGGGGTGCTGGCGCCGCAGGACGCCATGGCGGCCCCGCTGTTCAAGAACTATGCGGCGGTGACGACGCGCATCAAGATCATGGCGGCGCTGGATATTGCCGAACGGCGCCTGCCGCAGGACGGCGCCATTGCCATGCAGACCCCAGATGGGCGAGAGGTGGATCTGCGCGTTTCCATTCTGCCCACCAGTATGGGCGAGCGGGTGGTGATGCGGATTCTGGATCGCGGTTCGATGTCGATGGACCTTAAGGATCTTGGGTTCGAAGCGGACGATCTGGAGCGCTTCATGCAGGGAATCAATGCCTCGCAAGGCATGGTTCTGGTGACCGGTCCCACCGGCAGCGGCAAGACCACCACCTTGTATGGCGCACTGCGCCTGCTGAACGAGCCTGGCATCAATATCCTGACGGCAGAGGACCCGGTGGAGTTCGGGGTCAATGGCCTGGGGCAGGTGCAAATCAACGACGCCATCGAACTGACTTTTGCTAAGGCGCTGCGTTCTTTCCTGCGCCAGGACCCCGAAGTGATTCTGGTAGGGGAAATTCGCGACAAGGAAACCTCGGACATTGCCATCAAGGCCGCGCTCACCGGCCACCTGGTTCTGTCCACCCTGCACACCAATGATGCCATTGGCACTATTACGCGGCTCATCAACATGGGCACGCCGGGCTATCTGATCGGCGCTGCGCTGAGCACGGTGGTTGGACAGCGCCTGGCGCGCCGCAACTGCACCCGATGCCAGGACCTTGACCTGAATGTCAACGACAAGATCCTTCTGGGTATCGGTTTTTCCGCTGCCGAAGCATCCCGCCTGCGCCCCAGCCGTGGCAAGGGCTGTGAGCACTGCGGCCATACCGGCTACAAGGGACGGGTGGGCATTTATGAGGTGTTGCGGATCGGCGACAAACTGCGAGCCGCCATCATTGCCCAAGCACCCGAGCCAACCCTGATGGAAATTGCGTTGCAGGAAGGATTTCACACCATGCAGCACAATGGGCGCGCTCTCATCATGCGCGGCCAGCTCAGCGTTGAGGAATACCAACGCAACCTGGTGTTCAATTAGGGAAATTCGATGCCAGTTTACGCATGGAAAGGCGTTCGCGGCAGCCAGTATCTGACCGGAACCATGGAGGCCCTGAGCCGCGATGAGGCCGCCTTCAAGGTCAAGCAGCAGGGCGTCATCATCACGGCGCTGGCGCTGGGCGAGGGCCAGCAGGAGCCAAGTCCGGAGAAAAAGGCACTGCCGCAGTTGGTGCGGCGCAAAAGGGTTCCGCCACGAGAAGTGCTGGTGTTCACGCGCAAGACCGCCACCATGATGCATGCTGGCTTGCCCGTTCTGCAGGCCTTCGAAATGCTGCGCGATCAGACCGAACACCCGTATTTCCGCCAGATTCTTGACAAGGTGTACAAAGATGTGGAAGCCGGCACCCGGTTGTCGGGCAGTTTTGCCAACTATCCGGACGTGTTCGATGTCATCTACATCAATCTGCTGCGCGCCGGTGAGGCTAGCGGACGGCTGGATTTTTTCCTGTCAAGGCTGGTGACCAACATGGAAAGGACCCTGCGCCTGCGTGCTGCGGTGAAAAGCGCGTTGACCTATCCGGCCATTTTGCTGGTGGTGGCCACCGGGGTGGTCGCGGTCATGATGGTATTTGTGGTGCCGGTGTTTGCCCAGATGTACGGCGAATCCGGCCGGGTGCTGCCTGCACCGACGCGGATCGTGATGAACATCAGCGATTTTCTGCGCAATCCGCTGGGCGGTGGCGCCTTGTTGCTGGGCCTGGTTGGCGCGGCGCTGGGTGTGCGCGCCGTACTTAAAAGTAATTCAGCCCTGCGGCGCAGATGGCACCGCCGCCTACTAAAAATGCCTGTGATAGGAGAAATCATTCTCAAGTCCGCGCTGGCAAAAATGGCCATGGTCCAAGGCAATCTTTCTGACGCCGGAGTGCCGGTGATCGAAAGCCTGGACATCGCCGCTTCCAGCACCACCAACATCGAGTTGCAGGAAGCCTTTCAGGCCGTCAAGCGCGGCGTGTTTTCCGGCGAGCCGCTTTCCACCTTGCTGCGGCAGCAGCCCATTATTCCGGTTACCTATGCCGATCTGGTGGCTGTTGGCGAGCGCACCGGCAACATGAAGGACATGCTGGAGGCCATTTCGCGCTATTACGAGGAAGAGTTCGACGACGCCGTGGGACGGCTATCGGCCATGCTGGAGCCAATCATGATCGTGTTCCTGGGCGTGACCATCGGCTTTATCCTGGTGGCCATGTATTTGCCCATTTTCAAAATGGGGCAGACCATGGTGTGACAAGGCTGTTGGGACAGAACTCGGCCGTTTGCCCGGAATCCTCACGAGCGGACCCCGCGCAATGCCGCAGAGGGTCCGGCGCAACGGATTTTCAGCAAACAGCTAGAAGTTTTTCGTATTGAGGTGGGTAATCCACAAAAGCGTGCCGTCGCTGCGTTTCCGGGCATAGGCGGTGTAGCAGGGGGGTGTGCAGGCGGCGCCGTTCAGGGTGTTCAGGGTGACATAGTAGTCATAGAAGGCGCCCTCCAGCGTTTGCACGCCCGCAAACAGGTTGGTGTTGAGCAGCGCGGTCTGGTTGCCCGCAGGTGTGCTGAAGAAGTTGTTGTTTTCGCTGTGGTATTCCTTCTGGGCAAGATGAATCGAGCGCAGGCCGTTCTGTGCGGTGGCGGCGCGCGCATTGTCCACATAACCCTGATACGCCGGGATGCCGATCGCCGCCAGCACCCCGATGATGGCCACCACAACCAGGAGTTCAATCAGGGTAAAGCCTGAAGCTCCGGGCTGTGGTGCCTGCCGGATCATTCCCGGATGATGGCGTTGGTGAGCGTGGTGCCGCCGGTGGTCTTGCTCAGCGTGGTGACGGTGATGGTGGTGGTGCCATTATTGGTCAGCCTCACATAGCCTTCAGTTGCCGGTGCGCCGGCCACCACGGCGGCGAGGGCCGTGTTGTAGGGGTTTTTGGTTACAGGGTTGAAGTAGGTCACGAATGCAGCTTGAGCCGCAGCGATTGTGGTGGGCGAACAGATGTTCACGGCGCCGCCTGGCAAAGTGACATTGCCGGTGGTGGAGCATTTGGTGAACTCGGCCTGGATGAACCTCGCCACCGTGGCATGGTTGGTTTTGGCGGCGTTTTCCTTGGCGCCGGCCAGATAGTTCTGGTAGGCCGGCACGCCGATGGCAGCCAGCACGCCAATGATGGCGATGACAACCAGCAGCTCGATCAGGGTGAAACCGGCTGCCGCGTGAGGCAAGGGGATGGAGCGTTTCATGGTTTTTCTCCTCGACTAAAATAAGCAATCAAGCTTTTGAAAAACAATGTATTTACTAATATGGCGCGTCCCGAAATCCTAGCGCATTTCGCGCCAAGATTCAATTTTGACCGTGCCGCCCGCCGTGGTGCCCGCTGCGGGGGTGCCCACCATCACGTTATCCTTGCGTTGCCAGCCGGCTGGCGTGACCCCGCCAGTGCCGCTGATGCCCAGATACACCCTGCCCTTGTGCACTACCGCGCCGGTGGGGATGCCCGCGCCCAGCGTGGTTTTGCGCAGCGGGCCGCCGCAGCGGTATTCCAGCTCCAGCAGGCCCGCCGTGCCCAGGCTGCATGCGTTGGTGATTTGCGGCTGGTAAAGCGAGAAGATTGTCGATTTGTTGTACACCGCGGCCTTGCCGGTTACCCGCTGGTGCTTGCCCAGCGTCGCGCCGGTGACCGGTGGCAGGCGCATGTCCTCCAGGTTGGCATACCAGCCGCGCTGTGTGGGCTGCGGGCACTGTGCCGGGCCGGTGGCCGGGGCGATATTCTGCAATGCGCTGCCTGCGGTGAAAGGATGGGTGCCGTCGGCGTTGCGCGTGGCGGGGAAATCCTTGTCCTTGACCCCGAACACGCGGTTCTGGATGGCATTGTTCATGCGCTGCAAATCGAGCTGGTTGCCGGTGCCGAAGTAGTGGTAGAGCCGGCTTACGCCATCGCCATCCACCACGATGGAGGAGCCCAGCGCGTGGTAGGCCCAGCGGTCATTGGCCAGTGTCGCTTCGGCGTTGAACACTTGCTCGGCGCCGAACAATGTGCCTCTATCGGTGAGGTTGATTTTCCACAGCTTGCCCTGCAGATCGGTGAAGTAGGCCAGTGCGCCGCGGTAGCCGGCCAGCGTGGTGCTGTCGGCCGTGATGGCGGCAAGCACGGGCGCCACGCCGTTGCCGATGTCGGAAGCGGCGTTATCGGCCAGCGCTATGTTGGCCAGCACCTGGCCGCTGTTTTCCAGATCCAGCACATAAACAGCCGAGCCGTAGCCGGTTTTGGCGCCGCCACCGTAGCCCCCGCCGATGGCCGCAACCCAGCGCGTTGCGCCCTTGTAGGGCAGCGGCAGCAGTAGCGGTTTGGACCAGGCATCGCCCAGCTTGGAATAGTCCACTTGCGCCGGGACGGCTCCGGCCACCTGATAACTGTATTGGCGGGGTGCTCCGTCGGCATCCCAGGTGTAAACGATTTTTTCGATCGGGTCGTTGGCAAACGAGAACAGGTGCGCCGGATTGTCGGGATCGGTTACATCCAGCGCGAAATAACCTTTGCCGCCGTATCCGAGCCCGGACACCAGCAGCGTGCGCCAGCGCCCGCCATAGAACACGTCTTTCACCGCCGGGCTGCCGTCCACGCCATAGATGCTGTTGCTGCTGTTGGCGCGTACGCTTTCCATGTTGCGCAGCCGGTCAAGCAGCGGCGGCGGGATGAACGCCCAGCGCTCAACGCCGTTGTCGGCGTTGAAGGCGTGCAGCATGCCATCGTTGGCGCCCACGTACACCACCGAGGGGCGCGTGGCGCGCGCGCTTTTGAAAGCGTCATAGCCGTTCTGGCCGCGGTAATAGGCTTCGGTGAGGCTGTCCTCGGTTCGGCTGCTGGTGCGCGCTGATGGCGGTCCGGCAATGGCCGCCTCGGAGTGGTAAATATCGCCCAGCTTCCAGCGTTCCTCGGTGCTGTTGCCGTTGGCGTTCTCGTCATAGGCGTCGACGCCGCGCACAAAGCGCACCAGGCGCGACAACTGGGCGTCGGTCGGTGCGCGACCGGCGCCTGCGTAGAGGGAGTTTTGCAGCAGTGCGCGGTTGGCGTCGGTGAAGTTGTTAAGGCCGCTGGGCAGG
>VGXN01000083.1 GCA_016873335.1 Phycisphaerae bacterium
ACTTCGATGCTGCCGGTGCGTTCACCCATGCCGATCTGTCGCGCCGGATGAATGGTCACGAAGCGCAGCGCGGTGGCAGGATCCAGTCCGCCGTACTTCACCGCCTTTGCCGCCTCCACGTTGAGCCTGCGCGCCAGTTCGTTCGAATCGGAGTTGAACGACACGACGACATCCTCGCCGTGCATGATCGCGCCCGCCCACGGAATCGCGTCCATCACTTCCATCTTGTACGCCCACCAGTCGCTGAAGCACGATGCACCCGCGCCATGGCGTGCGATGGCATCGGCGACCTTGTAACCCTCGAGCACATGCTGCAGCGTTCCGACACGGAATCCAAGCTGATCCGCCAGACGCAGCAGCATGAGAATCTCGTCCTGCCTGTACGAGTGGCAGTGAATGATGCGCTTTCCCTCGAGAATCTCGGCGAGTGTCTCAAGTTCAAGATCCTCTCGCAAAGGCGCAAGGCGCGCGCGGTCTGGGTTCGAATTGAAAGCGACCTGAGCAGCGCGGTACTCGCGCGCCGCCTGAAAACGGTCGCGGAGGTAGGCCTCGACTCCCATGCGAGTCTGCGGATATCGACCGCGCGGGCGCACGACATTTTCACCGAGCGCAAACTTGATTCCTGGTTTCGCGCTGCGGGCGGGCCAGGACGAAAGCGGTGAACCCCACTTGAGTTTGACCACACTGTTCTGTCCGCCGATCGGATTGGCGCTTCCATGCAGTTGATTGACGCATGTCACGCCGCCCGCGAGTTGCCGATACCAGTTCACATCATCGGGGTCGATCACATCCCCGATGCGCACTTCCGCCGTGCAGGCCTCGGTCGCTTCATTGACCGATCCGTCCACGCCCGTATGACTGTGGCAGTCGACCATGCCGGGCGTGAGATGCATGCCAGTGCAGTCGATGATGCGGACGTTCGCGGGAGCGCTGAGCCCCTTGCCGACCGCACTGATTCGGCCACCTTGAACGAGCACATCACAGTCACGGATGGTGCCACTTGCGGCGCTTGTCCAGACGGTCGCAGACTTGAAAAGAACATCCTCGGCGTGCGGCGGTGCGGGCTGGCCAAAGTCACCAAACGGCGCGGTGACCGCGAGTGCAGGGCGCGGCGTTGGCCACCCATCTTCTTTCGCATCTTCTTTCGCATCTTCTTTCGCATCATCCCTCTTTGCGTCGGCAACTTTCGCGGGGTCGTCCGATGCCTTTGCGGCATCGTCGGGCGCCACCGCCACAGCGGTGAATGTCACGCGCTTGCCGTCTTCGCACTCTGCCTCGAGAGTGATCGTGCGTCCATCGCTGCGGAAGTTGCAGCGCAGCAAGCCCTGCAGATCGAGCGCCTTTCCATCTAGGATGCACGAACCCTGGAGAGTCTGAAGCCGCACTTGCCGCGCGTTGTGCGCGCTGCTCTTTCCGCCATCGAGCATCGCGGTGACAGTGAGGGTCTTCTTGCGCGGGTCGATCTCCAGCAGACGTGTCTGCCCCGATGGAAGCACGATCGATGCGCGGGTCGGTCCCACGAACTCGCGCGGCGCAGCGCCATCGGTTCCACCGGTGGTGTCGATGCGCCGTCCGGCAACCCACACCTGCACAATGCGCGACTTCGGTGCGAAGAGTGGTCCTTCACTGATCGTCAAGTTCGCCGACTTGCCCACTTGGATCGTTCCGAGCGTGCTTGTGAGGCCGAGCAGTGCAGCGGGTTCCGTCGTGAGCGTTGCGATCAGTTGTGGTTCGGTCAACCCTGCGACCATCGCGTCGCGCACGCGCGCCGGGAAGTCGCTGCGCCGTTCAAGCCGCGCCGTCGTCAACGACACGGGAACGCCTGCCGCGATGAGCCGCGACGGATTCGAGGGTGCCGCCGCCCACGCCGCAAGTTCCGTGAACGACAGGCTCTCCGACAGCCGCTCCGACGGCACCTCGACAGCGGCTGGAAAGCGCAGCGGCACGACGGTCGGGACTTTCTGTGCCGCGAACTCATCCAGATGGCGGAACTCTTGTCCGCTCGCGAGCACAACAACACCGACCCCACAGTCACGCCCGACCGCGCATGCGCGAAGCGGTTCCAACCAACTCGCGCAGTCAAAGAAGATGCGACCGCCATCCACGGCGGGCGCCAACGCATCGAGTGCTGGTGAAGCGGTGGGGGGTGCGTTCACCTGCGGGTGGCGTTCCCACGCCTGTGCACTCTGCTTTCGCCAGCGCGCATCGCGCAGCGTCTGACGAATGAGGGCAACGACACCCATCTGTGACTGTGGATAGATGCCCGTGCGATCATCGTCCCACCGACCCGCCATGTCCTCGCGCGCACGGCTCATGCCAACGAACGGACCGACCCCATCACCAATGAGGCGCACTGCATCGCGATCCTCGCCAAGCAACACGACGTTGCCGCTGCCTCGGAAGATGCCACTGCTCGGATAGAGCGCGGCAACCGTGAAGCCGAGCGAACGCATCTCGCGCTGGAGATCGTTCGTCGGCGGCGCAAGATCCTGCGCGCGAATCTGTGGCGTGACCTGCGAATTCCAGTGCGCAGCAGCTTCGCTCGCCGCCGTCTTGGCGGCGGCGGTGGAGTCGATCACAAGGCACGGCTCAATGAAGCCGGCCGTGACGGTCCACGCGCGCCCATCATGTTCCGTTGCGCCCGCGGGGATCGGTGTGGAGGCGCTCGGGCCGACCGCAACGATCTTGCCATCGCGCATCACGATCGTGCAGTCGGCCACCTTCTGATGCGGGGTGATGAATGCGGTGGTGTGCGTGATCGCATCCCAACGGATGTCCGCGGGGCGCATGCCGTTGTCGGGTGCAAGTTGTGCAGTCGCCTGCGAACTGCAGACGACCGACGCCGCGAAGCCGCAGCGCATGATCATCTTTCTCACGGGATGGAGAGTGTATGCGGCGCGGAACTCGAAGCAGGCGCACGCCTTCAGGCGGCGCGCTCAGAGCCAGTCGTTGTCACTGCTCGCGGAGTTCCCCAAGCATCTTCTCGATCGCCGCGTTCAATCGCTCGGGCGTATCGCACTGCCCATCGGCGATCAACTTCTTCATCTGAGCAATTCGATCCTCACGGACATCTGGAAGCGCCTTGATCGCCGCAACATGCTTCGCGACCGTGCCGTCGGCGATGCGATCAAGACTTGAGGGAGTGGTCGTGACGGAATCGCTCGGTGTGTCGGCGGGACCGCCGATGCCTGGCTTGGGCGCCTGGGTTTGGTTGGACATGACGCAACTCCTTCGACCGCCGCTTCAGGTCCATCTTCAGCATCGGCCCAACTGTTCCGCGACTTCCGTGTGGGGAGCTCGTTGACGAACTCCAAGGTACCCATCGTCACTTCGCTCTCCAAGACTTCAACAATTCAAAGATGGTTGCTGCGGCGAGTTATGATCCTGTTGCGATGGGCACCTTCAAGGCATCCCGGATCGGATCATCGACTAGAGCTTGGGTGGCTCTGGTCGTGGCAATCGCGTTTTTAGAAGGAGGATGCGCCTCCGCAGGGACGAAGGGCAAGAAGAAGCCGACCCAAGAGCAGGATCCGCAGTCCCTTGCCTTCGACGGCGATCTCGATCTTGATGTGCCGCCGGTCGCCAGGTCATCCGCGGGCGCTGGGGGCGGAGCCGATGCGACGGATCCCAACCAGAAGTCGGGGGCGAAGGGGACCTTTGCAATCCCGGGAAGTCCGGGCGGGGCGAGCACCTCGGCAGCCGACCGCCGAGCCGGAGGTGCCGGAGCCCCCACGGACAGTTCGGCAGGATCGACCGCTGTCCCCGGCGAGACGCTCGTGGGCGATGACAAGGGGGGGCGCTGGGGGGTTCTTCTTCTGAGTTTCACTGGCGAAGAGCACCTCGAGTCGGCGAAGGCGGCATGTCGTCAACTTCGCCAGCGCTATCCGCTTCTGAAGGATTCGTATGTGCGCGAGAAGTCAAATGGATCCATTGTGCTCGTGGGGCAGTTCACTGCGGTCGACGATCCCGCCGCAAAGCCGCTTGCCAAGCAGGTGCAGGCGCTGCGGGATGGCGACGAACGGCCATTTGCGCGTGCGTTCCTGACGAGGGTCGAGCCGGCAAAGCGCGGGTCGAGCAGTGCGCTCGAACTCCGACGACTGCGCGAGGAGAACCCGGATGTCCGCGAGTTGTATTCACTCGAGGTCGCCGTCTGGAGCGACTTTGGATCCGGCGAGATCTCGCTCGACGAGATTCGCCGTCAAGCGGAGGCGTATACGAAGAAGTTGCGCGCGCAGGGGTACATGGCGTTCTACCAACATGATGATGACAAGCGCATGAGCATGGTCACGGTCGGAGCATTTGGCAGGGATGCGTACGACGCGAAGACGATGGTGTACTCCGACGAAGTGGAAGCGATCCGCAAGAACTTTCCGAAGTTGCTTGTGAATGGCGAGGAACTGCTGCGTCCTGTGATGCGTGGATCGAAGGAAACAACTCCTGAGCGACCCATCCTGATTCTGGTGCCCAACTGATGGCAACGCGTCAGCCCGCAAAGAAGGGAGCACGAACGCGATCGGCAGAGGAGCCACCGCCTGCGGGTGGCGATGCGCTCGTTGCGGCGATGGCCGCCGCCGCGATCGATCGTCCGCTGCTTGGAATGGAACGCGTGTTCGGCACGCTTGGATCGGCGCTCGCATTGGGGCACTGCCCGCATGCCTGGATCTTTCACGGACCGAGCGGGATTGGCAAGTGCACTGCAGCCATGCGCCTTGCTGCGGTGCTTGTCGATCCGCAGTCGGGCGCGGCCGAACGCGCATCCTGTGCGCCGCTGGTGCGGTCGCGCAGCGCCGATCTCCTTCGCGCAGGCACGCATCCCGATGTGCACCTCATTCGCGCCGAACTGGCGGGGTCGAGCGCGGACCGCGAGCTGCGCGACCGTAAGCAGGTCAACATCCCCGTGCAACTTCTTCGCGAGCACATGATCGGCGGAACGAGCAGTTCGGGCGGACTGATCGAGGGGGCGATCTTCAAGTCCAGCGTGCTTGGTGCGGGCAAGGTGTTCATCATTGATGAGGCGGAACGGCTCGAAACGGACGGGCAAAATGTCCTGTTGAAGGTGGTCGAGGAACCGCCGCCAGGGACGTTCATCGTCTTCGTCACCAGCAGCCTTGATCGTCTGCTGCCGACGATTCGCTCGCGCTGCCAGTCGATCGGATTTTCTGCACTGCGCCCCGACGACATGAAGCAGTGGCTCGACAACAGCCTCGGCGAAATCACGGGAGCGCACCGCACATTCGTCGAGCAGTATGCGGCGGGTTCGCCAGGTGCCGCCGTGACGGCCGTGGCGATGGATCTGCAGTCCTTGCACAGCAGGATCGTTCCCATGATGGATCGACTTGAGCGCGGTGCGTGTCCGCTTGAGATGGCGGATCTGATGAACGACTTCGCGTCGGAGGCTGCCGAGGCGGCGGTGAAGGCGAATGAGAACGCGAGCAAGGAGGCGGCAAATCGTCGTGCGGCTGGCATCGTGTTCTCGGTGATCGGTGCGGAGGTTCGGCGCCGCATGCATGATGCGCGGGCGCATCCGCAGCGGCTTCGCTACTGGGCACACGTGCCGATGGTGATCGCGGATACCGAGCGAATGCTGCATGCGAATGTCAACCAGAAGTTGGCGCTCTCGGAGTTTGTGTCGGCATGGGCTGCGCTTGGGGCGCCGCCGGCGGTCGCGGCGCGAGGACAGCGCGCGTGAGCGAATCGCTCGAGGTGGAGCGGGTGTTCCT
>VGXN01000084.1 GCA_016873335.1 Phycisphaerae bacterium
TCGATGATCGGCGGCATCAAGCTTCGCATCGAGGATCAGTTGGTGGATGGATCGGTCGCGACGCGCCTGCGAAGGCTTCGTGAGTCGATCATCCAAGGCGGTGGCGCCACCATTCGCGGCAACACGGGGCGCTTCATCGGCTGAACGCATCCGCACGAACATTCGAATCAAGCGAACTTCACTTCAGCATCAGGCACAGGCACTCGCAACAAGATTTTTGAGAACTCACCCATGAAGATCAAGACAGACGAAATCGCATCCGTCATCCGACATGAGATCGAGCAGTTCGGCAGCACGCTGGAGATCAGCGATGTCGGACAGGTCGTGGAGGTCGGCGACGGCATCGCCCGCGTGTACGGGCTTGGCAAGGTGATGGCCGGCGAACTCCTGGAGTTTGAGTCGGAGGGTCGCACCATCACGGGACAGGTGATGAATCTCGAGTCCGACACGGTCGGCGCCGTGCTCTTTGGCGATACCACCGCGGTCCGCGAAGGCGACACGGTGCGTTCCACAGGACGCCTCCTGGAAGTGCCCATCGGGATGGAGTTGCTCGGTCGCGTGGTCGATTCGCTTGGCAATCCGCTCGACGGCGGACCGCCGATTCATGCGAAGGAGACAGGCAAGGTCGACATCGTGGCTCCTGGCATCTCCGCGCGTCAGCCCGTGAAGGAGCCGATGCAGTTTGGCATCAAGGCTGTTGATGCGATGGTGCCCGTGGGTCGTGGTCAGCGCGAACTTGTCATTGGTGACCGAAAGACCGGCAAGACCGCCATCTGCCTCGACTGCATCATCAACCAGCGCCAGTACTGGGGAACGCCGAGCGCGGTGGTCTGCATCTACGTCGCGGTCGGACAGAAGGATTCGACTGTGGCGAGCGTGGTGGAGACGCTGAAGAAGGCGGGTGCGATGGAGTACACGATCGTGGTGAACGCGGGCTCATCGCAGTCCGCGCCGATGCAGTACATCGCGCCGTACTCGGGCTGCGCCATGGGCGAGTGGTTCATGTGGAAGGGCAAGGACCCGAACTACTCGGGACCGAAGCATGTGCTGTGCGTGTACGACGACCTCTCGAAGCAGGCCGTGGCGTACCGCGAACTGTCGCTGCTCCTTCGCCGTCCGCCAGGTCGTGAGGCGTATCCCGGCGACGTGTTCTATCTGCACTCGCGTCTTCTCGAGCGTGCGACGAAGCTGTCGAACGAGAACGGCGGCGGTTCGCTCACCGCGCTCCCGATCATCGAGACGCAGGAAGGTGACGTTTCCGCGTACATCCCGACGAACGTGATTTCGATCACCGATGGTCAGATCTATCTGCAGCCAGAACTCTTCTCTGCTGGTGTGCGCCCCGCCATCAACGTCGGCATCTCGGTGAGCCGCGTGGGTGGTTCCGCGCAGATCAAGGCGATGAAGGAAGTGGCGGGCTCACTCCGACTCGATTTGGCTGCGTACCGCGAGCTCGAGGCGTTCGCACAGCTCGGCACGGAACTCGACGCGGCGAGCAAGCGGCAGCTGACCCGTGGCGCGCGCATGGTCGAACTTCTGAAGCAGGGTCAGTACACCCCCTTCGACACCATCGACCAGTGCTTGGCGATGTTCGCGGGCACGCGTGGGCTCCTCGACGATGTCGCGATCGAACAGGTCCGTGAGTTTGAACGCGCCATGCTCGATTCCTTCCGCGGCCCGGCGAAGGCGCTGCGCGAGGAACTCGTGAAGGCTGGTTCGTTCAAGGGGCTTGAGGACCGCGTGACCGAGGCGCTGAAGGCGTTCAAGCAGACCTGGCGTCCCGCCTGAAGCGGCGATATCGATGAGCCGTTGGCTTGAAGGTCACGCCGCCACGTACGCAGGTGCGTCGGTGTGCGTGACAGGCGGCGGTGGTTTCATCGGTTCACATCTTGTCGATGCGCTCGATCGGCTCGGGGCGAAGGTCACTGTCATCGATGACTTTTCGAATGGTCGTCTTGGGAACCTCGAGCAGGTGCGTGATCGCGTCCGTGTGATCGAGGCATCCATCCTCGACGGCGATCGACTCGCGCAAGCCATCGAGGGTGCGCGCACCGTCTTCCATCTTGCTGCGATCGGCTCGGTGCCCGGATCGCTGCGTGATCCCGTGCGTTACCACGAGGTGAACGCCACCGGCACGATCCGCGTTCTCGAGGCTGCGCGGCATGCGGGCGTGAAGCGGCTGGTGTACTCCGCATCGAGTTCGGCATACGGCGACACGCCGACGCTGCCGAAGATCGAGAGCATGAAGGCGGACCCACGCTCGCCGTATGCGGTCACCAAGATCGCCGGTGAACACGCGTGCCGTGCGTGGAGCCTCTGCTTCGGTCTGTCGACCGTGAGCCTGCGCTACTTCAACATCTTTGGTCGGCGACAGCGTCCTGATTCGCAGTATGCGGCGGTGATTCCAGTCTTCGCTGCCTGTCTGCGGCAGGGGCAACAGCCCACGATCTTCGGTGATGGTCAGCAGACGAGGGATTTCACGCATGTGGACAACGCAGTGCATGCCAACCTGTGCGCGGGGGCGGTGCCTGCCGACTTGCAGGGTGAAATGGTCAACATCGGTTGCGGCGCCAACTACACGCTGACGGAGGTGCTTGATCAGATGAACGCCGTGCTCGCAACCAAGGTGCTCGCGAGGTTCGCGCCGCCACGGACTGGCGATGTGCGGGACAGCCTCGCTTCGATCGACCGCGCGCGCGAACTGATCGGCTACGAACCCGTCCGCCACTTCGCCGATGGGCTTCGCGACACGCTCTGCGGCGGGTGAGCGTTCACTCGCCAATGTCCTCGGCCCACAGGTCGGGCTTTTCGCGCTGCAGCCGTTCCATGAGTGCGATGCACCGCGAATCATCGACCACCTGCAACTGAATTCCCTGAAGTCGCATCCACTCCTCCGCACCGAGGAATGTGCGGTGTTCGCCGATGATGACGCGGGGGATCTTGAAGAGGATTGCCGTTCCAGAACACATGGGGCAGGGCGAGAGCGTTGAAACGAGGGTGAGTTGTCGCCAGTCGCGGCGCCGCCCGGCATTGCGGATGCAGTCCACCTCCGCATGAGCGGTCGGGTCGCCAGACTGCACGCGTTGGTTGTGACCGCGCGCCACGATCATGCCGGCTGCATCGAGCAGCGCCGAACCGATGGGGATCCCGCCCTCGCGCCATCCCTTCTCCGCTTGCTCGATGGCTGCATCGAGTCCGGCGGCGATTGCGTGTGGGGCGAGCGGCGGTGGATCGTGTGTCATGCGAGTGATTCCTCCACTGTGCGCTGTCGCATCGCCCGTGCGGGGGATGCGCTGCGGCGGCGCGCGAGCGCGCGGGCAGTGCGTTCCGCTTCCGCCGATGGCGAGGCAGGGCGGAGCGCCCAGAGCACACCCGCGGCGAGCAGCGCCGTGAGTGCGGTGAGCGCTGACCAGGGCTGCGACCGCGCCGCTTCGAGCGCGCCGAACTGGGATGCTGCGAAGAAGACCGGCATCACGGCCGAGGCGGCTGCGACCGAGAGTGCGCGAGAGAAGTTCGCAGTTCGTGCGATCAGTTGGTCGTGATCACAGCGGGTGGCAAGGAGTGCGATGGCCGCACACAGCAGAGCGGCGATCACTGCGCAGACCCACGGCAGCGTGACGGCGACAGGCCAAGACTGCGGGATTGCAGCGGGAAGCGCCGCTGCGGCTGGGATCGCACTCGCCGCAATGATCACGCGCTGCATCATCCATGCGCGACGCATTGTCACCGCAGGCAGTTCACTCGGAGCAAGCGCGTCGCCATCCGCGTCCAGCGCAGCATCCATGCCAGATCGTGCGAGCGCTGCCAGTTGGCTCATCCCCTTGAACGCCCATCCCGTCAGGAGTGCCCATGCGCCGCATGCGCCGATGCACGCCGCGACGACAAGCGGTCGCGTGTCGCCCGCGCCTTCGAATGGAACGACAGCACCTGCCGCCGCCATGAGTGCCAGGAGCCCAGTCGAGAGAACGCACACGATGACCGTGTCCGCATGACGGCACCGAGCTGCAATGAGTGAGGGCAGCCACCACGCGAGTCCGACGATCGGTCCCATCAGCATCGTCCACTCCGCGCTGCGACTGATGCTTGCGATCGCTGCGCAGCCGATCAGCACCGTTGCAATCGCCCATGGCGTGGTGCCGCAGGGGTGAGTGATCGGTCGGTGTGCGGATCCCTCCGCCGTTCGCTGCACGGTGACAACGGGCGCGGGCAGTTCCAGTGCGCCCTCTGGCGGCTGCAGTACCGGCAAGAGCGATGGGCAGCGCACGAACCGGTCGCAGGCGACAGTGATCGCACAGCCGAGGCAGAGGAGCGCATGCGTGATCATCAATCCCGCGAGCAGCAAGTCCAGTGACAACGATGGAGCGATGAGATGGATGACGCCAACGGATGCCAGTGTCAGCGCAGACCACGCTTCGAAGTTCGCGAACGCTCGGAGCTGCGCTTCGGCGCGGCGCGAGCGACCACCAGCGAGGCGCGTTCCAACCAGGGCTGGCAGCAGCGGAGCGAACGCGCTTGCCATCATCGTGGCGGCGGCGAAGACGCGCTCATGCGACACGAGCGCTGGCGTGGTGTCGGCGCGGCGGCGTTCCACGGAAGCTCGGAAGCGGTCGATGGAGCACGCCGCGACAAGTGTGGTGGCAGCGACCGCACCCCACGCGCAGATGAGCGCAAGCCACGGCCACGGTGATCGCACGACCCCTGAGGTCGCATCGGACGAATGCGCCTGCGCGATCAGCGCTGCTGTGGCGAGCAGTGCCGTCCATGCCGCAGCCTGCGCCCACGGACGCATCGATCGGATCGATACAAGAACGCCCGCAAGGATGAGCGCCCCCAATGCAATGGCTCCTGCAGGGAGTCGGATGAGCGGAGGCAGCGCCGCCGTTGTCGGCACGAGGAGGCACAGTGCGGCGGATGCAAGCAGGGTTCCAGAGCATGCACGCGCTGCGCGCGCACGGTTGGCCAGTGTGTCTTCGATCGCGCGGGTGGCGGAACCCGTGGCACACAATGTTGGATCTGGCCATGCCGCATAGACGAGTAGCCACGGCAGCACCAGCAGCGGGGAGAGGAACATCCCCCCAAGCAGAGGCTGCGAGGCGAGGAAGAGTGTGCAGAGTGGGGTCAGCACGAGCGATGCGGCGGCGATCTGGGGGATGCGGCGCGCGAGGATTGGCGTGCACCGAGATGCGGTCCACTGCACCGATACGGAGAGCGCAGGAATCAGCAGCGTCCAGACGGTGATCTGCAGGAACGCGCGCTGAAAATCCATGTGCATGAGCAGTGGCGTGGCGGCGATGGAAGCGGTGATGAGTGCGCCAAGCGCGGTCAGTGCGGTGATGCCCACAGCGGATGCAGGGGGTTCCACCGCACTGACCGAACAGTGTTCGTCGATCCAGAGCTCGTCAACGGATGGAGGATTCGCGGGCGGAGGTTGCGCAGGCGTGGGAAGTCCCGCGGCGCTTGAGGAGGAATCGTCGTCGGACGACCCCGACGAGGAGTGCGTGCGCGGCTGGGAAACGCGTTCGCGGGCTCCGCCTGCGCGCGATGCGGTGGCGGCGTGCGCAGCCGAGTTGGCGCGTGAGGATGCAGGTCGGTGCGGGGAGTCATCATCCAGACCGTCCACCATGCGGAAACTGCCCTTTGGTGCCGCGGGCGGTTCGTACTTCGGTGCGTGGGCTGCGGTTGGTGCCGTTGCGACGGGTGCTGAACGC
>VGXN01000085.1 GCA_016873335.1 Phycisphaerae bacterium
CGCATCACGACAGGCGTGCATCGCTTTGGACATCACGCGCTCTTCATGGATCCGACTGCCAAGGTGCTGCCTGGCGCTGTCATCGACACGACGGATGGTCCGGTGCTGCTCGCTGCGGGGGCGGTGATCCGACCAGGTGCCGTTGTCACCGGGCCTGTCGCTGTTCTGGATCACGCGACGATCATCGACCGCGCACAGGTGAAGGCGCGCAGTGTGATTGGTCCGTGGTGCAAGGTGGGCGGCGAAGTTGGATCGGTGGTTCTGCAGGGGTTCAGCAACAAGGCGCATGAGGGGCACCTGGGCGATGCGATGGTCGGCGAGTGGGTCAACATCGGAGCCGGCACATGCAACTCCAACTTGCTGAACACCTATGGTGAGGTCAGTACGCGCCTGGATGCCGCGGGCAACACCGAGCGTACGGGGCGAACGTTCTACGGCGGAGTGATCGCCGACCACGCCAAGATTGCCATTCTCGTCGCGCTCAATACGGGCAGCACCGTGGGCACTGGCGCCATGATCGCAGTCGCACGACCGCCGATGTTTGTCCCTCGCTTCGCGTGGATGACCCCTGAACGCACGCAGCCGTACCGATTCGGTCGTTTCGAGGAAACGCTGCGTGCTTCGATGCAGCGCCGAGGGCTCTCACCGGGCGTTGCGTATCTCGCTCGCCTGCGCGATCTGCACGCTGCACACGGATCTTCTGTGACGGATGCCTGATCGGGCTATCGTTGGAAACAGTGGCACCCGCTCAGACTCATTCCATCGCGTTGCCTGTCATCGATGAGCGCGCTCGACGGCGTGTTCGAGATGATTTGGTCGAGCGTGTGCAGGGCGAGGTGCGCTTCGGGCGCGGCGACCGCATGCTCTACGCGACGGATGCCAGCATCTTTCAGGTGGAGCCGATCGGTGTCGTGATCCCCGCATCGATTGCCGATGGGATCGAAGCGGTGCGCATCTGCGCGCAGCATGGGAGTGCCATCCTGCCGCGCGGGGGCGGAACCGCTCTTGCTGGGCAGACCGTCAACGAAGCGGTGGTGATCGACTTCAGCGCAGCATGCAGGTCCATCGAGCGAATCGATGCGCCGCATCGGCGCGCAGTCGTCGAATCCGGAGTGGTGCTTGACCAGCTCAATCAGGCGCTGTTGCCATTCGGATTGATGTTCGGACCGGATGTCGCCACATCGAGTCACGCCACGATCGGTGGCATGATCGGCAACAATTCCGCCGGCGCGAACTCGATCCTGTTCGGGCGGACTGTCGAGCATGTGATCGCGCTCGATGTTGTGCTCGCCGACGGACGGGTCCTTCGCCTTGAGGAGGGTGCATCGGAGCACAACGCGGATCTTGCGGCACTCACGCAGCGTGTTGCCGAGGTCGTTCGTCCGCTTGCGGGAGAGATTCGAAGGCGCTTCCCCAAGATTCTGCGTCATACGGATGGACTCAATCTTGATCTCATGCTTGCGCAGATTGAGGCGTCTGATCCGAAGCGGCTTGAGAAGGTCAACCTGGCGCATCTCTTCTGCGGTTCCGAAGGCACGCTTGGCACAACCCTCCGCGCCGAAGTGTCGCTGGTCGACCGCCCGAAGGTGCGAGGGCTTGCGATTCTTGGCTTCGAAGGCGTGGAAGAAGCACTCGCACCGCTGCTTGAGATGCTCGCAACGAAGCCGAGTGCAGTCGAACTGGTCGATGACATGGTGATCGAGATGGCAAAGCGGAACGCGCTGTACAGCCGCGATGTGTCCGTGATGCCGACTCCGAAGTCCGGTCGGCTCGGTGCCGTGATGTATGTGCAGTGGTTCGGTGCGTCGGAGTCTGAGATTGCCGCACGGATGGACGATCTCGCGCGCCGAATCCCCTCGGCGCCGATGGCGCGTCACTTCGGTGCCGCGCAGATGGAGGCTGCGTGGCGGCTCCGCAAGGCTGGTGAGCCGCTCCTGCACGCGGTTCCCGGCGATCGAAAGCCGCTCACCTTCGTGGAGGACACGGCGGTCGATCCATCGCGACTTGCCGCCTTCGTCCGCGACTTCCGCGCGATCGTCGAGCGTCATGGCAGCACGGCCGCGTACTACGCGCATGCTTCGGTGGGTTGCCTGCACATCCGTCCGCTCGTCCGTGCACAGGATGAGCAGGGGCTCCGCATGATGCAGGCGATCGGAAGCGAGGTGGCGGATCTGGTGGTGCGCTACGAGGGTGCGCTCAGCGGCGAACATGGTGATGGTCGCGTGCGCAGTCCGCTGCTCACTCGCGTTCTTGGGATGGAACTCATGGAGGGCATCCGACGCATCAAGGCGATCTTCGATCCGAAGGGCCTGATGAACCCAGGCAACCTTGTTGCACCCGATGATCCGACGCTGATCACATCGAAACTCCGAGTGCGTCCTGACGATCGCCACTTTGTTCACGCACCGGCGGACACGCAAACGTTCTTCCGCTACGACAGCGAGGGTGGATTTCATCACGCGCTCGAGCAGTGCAACGGTGCAGGACTGTGCCGAAGGCTCACACCCGGTGGAACCATGTGTCCGTCGTTTCGTGTTCTGAAGGATGAGAAACAGACCACGCGCGGACGAGCAAACGCGCTGCGTTTGGCGATCACGGGTCAACTCGGGCAGGGGACGGCAGCCGAGCGCTGGCAAGATCCCTTCGTGCAGGAGACGCTCGATCTGTGCCTCTCGTGCAAGGCGTGCAAGACCGAGTGCCCGAGCAATGTGGACTTGTCCAAGTTGAAGGCGGAGTATGCGGCGCAGGGCTTCTGGCGGCGGGGGCGCGTTCCGTGGCGTGTTCGTGCCCTTGGCAGAGTCCGCGTCGTGAACCGTTTGGCGAGCGCCCTGTGGCCCGTTTCGGAAGCGCTTCGGCGACTGGCGCCCGTGCGGATGGCTGTCGCCGCGGCTCTCGGCTTCGCGTCCGAGCGTTCACTGCCGCCCATCGGGCCCTCGCTCCGCGCATGGATGGAACGCCGTGCGAACAAGCGGGCGCGCCGAAGTGGCCCGATCACGCTCGAGGATCGACCGACTGTCCTGCTGATGCCCGACTGCTTCTCGCAGTGGTCGCAGCCGCAGGTTGGGCGCGCTGCGGTGGAACTGCTCGAAGCCTTTGGGTACCGAGTCGTCTTGCCGCATGCGGGCTGCTGCGGTCGTGCGGCGATCTCCTGTGGCATGCTGGCGGAAGCCGCAACAACGAGCGCACACACGGCGCAGTCGTTGATCGCGGCGATGAAGCGGGAACAGGCGGTCGCGCTGCTTGGGCTTGAGCCATCATGCGTCTCCGCGGTCAAGGACGATTGGCTTGATCTGAAGATGGGCGTCGCGCCGCAGGACCTTCGGTGGCTTGCCGCGCGCACTTGGATGGCAGAAGAATGGATAGACCGCGAGTGGGATCGGCATCCGCGCAAGCCGCGTTTCATCGAACCAACGGAGGAGGTGGTCCTGCACGCCCACTGCCACCAGAAGGCGCTTTGGGGGGCGACATCGATCGGGCTGCTGCGGCGCATCTTTGGCGAGCGCGCGAGCGTGCTTCAGACCGGTTGCTGCGGCATGGCGGGCAGTTTCGGCTTTCAGTCAAAGACCTATCCGCTGTCCCAGCGGATCGCGCAGATGGATCTGCTGCCCAAGTTGGCGCAGGCACCCCAAGCGCTCCTGGCCGCCCCTGGGACGAGCTGCCGCCACCAGATCCACGATGGTTGCGGGCGGACGGCGTTTCATCCAATGGAGATCGCCGCGCGCGCGATGGACGACCGTTCTTCTGCAGACGCATTAGGCAAGGGGTAGAAGCGCGTACCATCTGCGAGATGGCAACCAGCCAACCGCCAACCGAGATGTCGCCCGCGCATGAGGTGGACCTGTCCGAGGGGAAGGTCCTGATCGTGGACGACAACCCGCAGAATCTGGAACTGATTCAGGCTTACATGGAGTCGCTGCCTTGCAAGATCGTGCTGGCACAGGACGGCGCCGAGGCAATGACGCGGATCGAGGCGGAGCGTCCAGATCTGGTGCTGCTCGATGTCATGATGCCGCGGGTGTCCGGCTTCGATGTCTGCAAGCGGATCAAGCAGAACCCCGCGACGCGCGACACGATCGTCATTATGGTGACCGCGCTGCACGAGCTCGGCGATATGGAACGGGCGGTCGAGTCTGGCTGCGATGACTTTGTATCGAAGCCCGTCAACAAGGTTGAACTGCTCGCGCGGGTGCGCGGGCTGCTGTCGCTTCGGCTTTTGAAGCGCAGAATGAGCAGTTTGTTGGGCAAGCGCCCCGACTGACGAGGGCTGGGTCTCCCCGAGTATCAGGCAGCGGTACGACTGACAACGGCGGGGGTATCGCCCAGCCGTTCCCACGGGGTGGCGGTTTCGCGGGGTTCCAACGCGCACTCGAGGTGCTGCAGGTAGCGGGCGAGGTCGTAGGCGTCGAAGGTCACCAACCACTCGCGGTCCGCGCCTGAGTTGATGGCAACGATCGATTCCACGAGGCTGTCCACCGAGCCTGAATTGAATACGCGGTTCATGGAAGTCACTATCGGATTGAAATCGCAGCAGACTGCGGCCATTTCGGCACTTTTCGGTGCACGATCGGATCACTTCCTTGTCGCAACTTGATCGCACACACAAGTGGTTGGGGAGTTGTTGACTCTCCGCCCCACAATGTTGTGGTGGCTTGTGTTGGAACGGTTGGCCAACAAACTGGGACTTTGAGGGGCTTCATGCCGCCCAGAAGGCTGCCTGCGGCGACAATGGGCCTACCCGCCACGGCTCGCGGCGGATCGTTCCCATGACCACGGAGACCCCGCGCATCATTTGGCTTCGGCGACCAGCGCGGATCGCCGTCTCGGCGAACCCGTGGCGTCCGCAGTGCGATCAGGCAGCGATCGATGAAGCCTGGGCTTCGATGTCTGAACGCAACCCGCGCCTTGTTGATGGTCCATGTTGGCATGTGACTTCGGTCCAGCGGGATGGGCACGGTGGCGCAACGATCCATGTGGTGCAGACCACCTATCGGATGGGTGCTGTCCGAACCGCCGGGGTGGTAAGCGGGTTTCGAGGGCTCGGCGTGAAGGCGATCGCCCATCTGAACGGGCGCTGCCTCGTCGGTCGACGGGCGATGAGCTGCGCCACCTACCCAGGGGCTTGGGAGTTTGCTCCAGGCGGTTCCGCTGAGCCTGGGGAGGATCCGAGCACCGGGATCGTTCGGGAACTGATGGAGGAGTGTGCCGTTGCCGCTGCCTCGCCTGCGCGGCAGCAGGCACTCCTGTTCGATGGCGCTGCGGGCAACTGGGAGATCGTTCACGGCATCGAACTGGCTGGTGAGCCCGATGCGCCACCGAACTGGGAGTACACGGAGTTGCGCTTGGTGGAGCTGTCTGAAATGCCGTCGCCGGTGTCGCCGTGCACGCACGGGATGCGAGAGATCGCGGTTCGCGTCACGCAGCGTGAGCGCCACCTTCGTCAACGATAGTGTTCACTCGCTCGCGGTCCCACCCACTGCACACGCTTGAGCGCATTCGTGACGGCTTGGCTTGCGGCACGCCTGACTTGCCGAGTTGTCTCCGGGTCGAGTTGTGCGGTCAAGCGCCCCGTGATCTGCGATGGACTGAGGAGGTCGACGAAGCCCGCCGTTGCAGCGAGCAGCGTGAGGTTCGAGCCGACGAGATCCAGACCGTACTGCGGCGCGCCCGGTTCACCTTGCGGCCACGCGAATCCGCCGCCGCCGTACAG
>VGXN01000086.1 GCA_016873335.1 Phycisphaerae bacterium
GGTCCGCCCACAGTCCCGCTGTGGCAAGATCATCATTGCCGAGAAGTTCGATGACCACAGCACGGGCCTCGGGCGAGAGCCGCTCCGCCGCGAGCGCGCCCACGATGCGGTGCCCATCCTCACCCCATGCGAAGCACGCCGACGCAACGCACACCGATGCCGACCATCCACATATGAAGCGGGCTGCTCTGTGAAGTGGACGGTCCATTCAGCCGCGAAAGGTACCGATTGCGTCCTATGATTCGAGACATGTCCGCTGTACTGTTCATGCAGGCCCCTGCCAAGCTGAATCTGGCATTGTCCGTTGGCGCTCCACGCGCCGATGGCATGCACCCCATCAGCAGTTGGATGGTGACGGTCGATCTGTTTGATGATCTCCACTTGGAACGCCTCCCGGAGGGGAACTTCTCGCTGTTCGCCACCGTTTGGCACCGCGACGCGCTCCGCCGCCGCGACATCGATTGGTCGATCTCGAAGGACTTGGTCAACCGCGCTCATGATCAGCTTGAGGCATTTGTCGGACGCGAACTGCCGGTCAAAGTGCGCGTCGAGAAGCGCATTCCCATCGGCGGTGGGCTGGGCGGCGGATCAAGCGATGCCGCAGCCATGCTGCGCGCCATGAATGCGCTGTTCGAGTTGCAGATCCGCGACGAGGACTTGCGCGGACTCGCCGCCAACATTGGGAGCGACGTCCCGTTTCTCGTGTCGGGCGGCTCGGCCCTTGTCGGCGGAACGGGCGGCGACATCCAACGGCTTGGCGATCCGCCTGAGGTGCACGCCGTGCTGTTCTTCCCCGATGTCGCGTGCCCGACGGCGGACGTGTATCGGCAGTTCGATCGCTGTGCGAAGGCTCCGATCGTGCGCACCGATGCCGTGAAGTCGCTTGCCTCGCGTACCGCGATCGGCCCCACCGATCCCTTCAACGACCTTGCCGGACCCGCGCAAGACATCGCGCCGTCGATCGCGGACGATATGGAAGAGATTGGCCTGATCAGCGAACTGCCCGTCCATGTGTGCGGAAGCGGTTCAAGTCTGTTTGTCGTCTGCTCCGACGAGATGCACGCACAGGCATTGGCATCGCACTGTGCGGCGAAGTTGGCGCTGCCCGCAGTTGCCGTCCGAACGTGCGTGAACCCTGCGCCGTGCAGCGGCGCATCCATGCACAGACCTCTATGATCCGCAGCCCATGAACGTGCCGGCACACCTCGATCCCACACGCTGGGAACAACTCGAACCGCTCTACGCGCAGTTGCAGCGGCGGGAGATCGCCAGCGCGGCAGATCTTGAGCGGTTGATCCTCGACCGAAGCGATCTCGATGCCGCTGCGGATGAGGCGCAGGCGAACCTGTACATCGCCATGACCTGCCACACGGATGATCCTGCGCGGCAGAAGGCGTTCTTGGACTTTGTGCAGCAAGTGGAACCGCAACTGAAGAAGGTCGGGTTCGAACTGGACCGCCGAATCGCCGAGAGTCCGTTCGCCGAGAAGCTCAACGCGGCTCGCTACGGCACATACCTGCGCGGCGTTCGCCAGGAAGTTCGGCTCTTCCGCGCGGAGAATGTGCCGCTGCAGACCGAGGCGACAACGCACGATCAGGAGTACAGCCGCATCAGCGGTGAGATGACCGTCGAGTTCGACGGGCGTGAGCAGACGCTGCCACAGATGGCGAAGTACCTCGAGGACACGGACCGCGGCGTGCGCGAGGCATCCTGGCGATGTGTGGTCGACCGCCGCCTGCGCGACCGCGAGCGCATCGACACCATCTATGACAAGCTCGTTGCGCTGCGCCACCAAATGGCGCTGAACGCGGGCTTTCCGAACTTCCGCGACTTTCAGCATCAGCGCATGCACCGCTTCGACTACACCTCGGAGGACTGCCGCCGTTTCCATGATGCGGTCGAACGCACCTGCATGCCCGTGCTGAAGCGGCTTCACCGCGAGCGCGCGAGCGCGCTCGGACTCACGGCGCTCCGCCCGTGGGATGTCAAGGTCGATCTTCACGGACGACCGCCGCTGCGCCCGTTCACCGACGCCGACGATCTGGTGCAGCGCTCCTCGCGTGCGTTCCACAAACTTGACGCGGAACTCGGCGCACTCTTTGACACCATGCGAACGGGCGCATGCCTCGATCTGGATTCGCGGAAGGGCAAAGCACCCGGTGGCTACCAGTACCAACGCCAACACTCGCGTACTCCCTTCATCTTCATGAACGCTTCCGGGCTGCAGCGCGATGTGGTGACCATGGTGCACGAGGCTGGACATGCGTTCCACTCCATGCTCAGTCGGCATGATCCCCTGCTTGCGTACCGCGGCAGCCCGATCGAGTTTGCGGAAGTCGCCTCGATGAGCATGGAACTGCTCACCTTCCCGCAGCTTGGCGAGTTCTATTCGCAAGCGGATGCCGCGCGCGCCAAGCGCGACCTGCTCGAAGGACTCGCGGGGATGCTTCCGTGGATCGCCACGATCGACGCGTTCCAGCACTGGGTCTACACCCATCCGACCCACTCACGCGAGGAGCGCACGCGAGAATGGGTCGCGCTGCAAAGGCGGTTCGGCGGCGAGATCGATTGGAGCGGGCTCGAGCCCGCACTCGAAGCGATGTGGCAGCGGCAACTGCATCTCTTTGGCAATCCCTTCTACTACGTGGAGTACGGCATCGCGCAACTCGGCGCGCTGCAGGTCTGGTCGCAGTCTCGGCGCGATCCGTCGAAGGCTCTGTCGAACTACAAGCGCGCGCTCGCACTCGGCGGTTCGCGCCCGCTGCCCGCACTGTTCGAGGCCGCTGGAATGCCATTTGATTTCAGCGCCTCCACCGTGCAGCGGCTGATGGATGATGTGCAATCCGAACTCGAGGCAGTCCCCGCATGAAGAAGATCACAGTGCTTGGTGGAGGAAAGATCGGTCGCATGGTCGGGTTCCTCCTTGGAACGAGCGGCGACTATCAGGTGCATATCGGTGACAGCGATGCAGCGGCGGCCACAGCTGCAGCGCAGATCGCCAAAGGCAGCGGCAGTGCCGTTGACTTCACCAGCGACACGCAGGTGCGCAGCGCCATCTCCGGCGCGTGGGGAGTGGTCTCGTGCGCACCGTTCCACTGCAATCCGCTCATCGCATCCTGCGCGAAGGCGGCGGGCGCGCACTACTTCGATCTCACCGAGGATGTCGCCGTCACCAAGAAGGTGATTGAACTCTCCTCGGGCGCACGCACCATCTTCGCGCCGCAGTGTGGGCTCGCGCCGGGCTTCATCACCATCGCGGCGAACCATCTCGCCTCCCCCTTCTCGTCGCTCGACACGCTTCGACTGCGCGTCGGCGCACTCCCCATGGAACCGTCCAACGCACTCGGCTACAACCTGACCTGGTCCACCGAGGGAGTGATCAACGAGTACATCAACGAGTGCGAAGCGGTGCAGGATGGAACGCTCGTGCGCGTGCCTGCGCTCGAACACGAAGAGCGCCTCATCATCGATGGCATCGAGTTCGAGGCGTTCAACACCTCGGGCGGTCTTGGAACGCTTGCCGACTCCATGCGCGGCAAGGTTCGCAACCTGAACTACAAGACGATCCGTTTCCCAGGGCACGCGCGACTGATGCGCTTCCTGCTGCAAGAACTCCGCCTCAGCGAGCACCGCGCTGAACTCCGTCGCATCTTGGAACGCGCACTGCCGTGGACAGCGGATGATCAGGTGGTCATCTTTGTGGGCGCTTCTGGCATGCGAGATGGTCGTCTGACCGAAAGCAGCTATGCCAAGCGCATCGGCGCGCGAACCATCGGTGGGCATCACTGGACCGCGATCCAGATCACCACGGCTGCGGGGGTGTGTGCCGTCGTTGATCTTGTGGCGCAGGGCAAGGGCGCGAAGGCAGGACTCGTGCGGATGGAAGACTTCCGCTTCGATGATTTCATCGCGAATCGCTTCGGCGCCCACTACGCGTGACGCAGATCACTTCACCTGCGCTCTGCGCACGATGAGGCTGACCACTTCGGCGGGGCAATTCACGCGCAGCGGGAACCATCCGCCTGCGCCTGACGTCACGAACAGATGCGATGCGCCGTCGTGGTAATGACCGACCGTCAAACGAAACCCGCGGCGAACTGCGCGCGGCGCGCCAGCGCGCTCGCGAATCGCCACCTGCCCACCGTGCGTGTGCCCTGCCAATGTGAGCGGCACACCAAACCGCACCGCTTCACGGAATGCCTTTGGATTGTGAGCCAGCAGCAGGTGCGGGGCCTCGCCGCCAAGGATCGCCCGCCGCACCAAAGCCGCGTTTCCCGCGATGGAGTTCGACCAGTCCACGCCAGCGATCCGCAGTCCACGCGGCGCAGCGATCGCACTCGAGCGCAGCGTCACGAGTCCCGCACCGCGGGACAGGCGCAGCACACGCCGTGCGCTGTCGAGCAGATCGTGGTTGCCCAGCACGACATAGCTCCCGAGTTCAGTCGGTATCGATCCGAGCGCCTCGAACACCGGCTCGCAGCCCGCCACATGCAAGTCGACGATGTCGCCCGTGCATGCCACAAGGTCTGGCTTCGCTTGGCGCACGAGATCGATCACCTCCAACGCCCGATCCACAGGCATCAACTCGCCAACATGCAAGTCACTCACATGCGCAATCCGAACACCGTCGAACGCGGCAGGCCATCCTGGCACCCACAGTTCTCGCTCGCGAAGATGCACGGTTGTCCGCAGATGCCTGCGCATCAGCACTCCGCCAAGGAGGCGATCCGGCAGTGTGGTGACCATCGCATGACGAAGCTTCGCGCGTGCGAGACGCCCCTTTCCATCCACACGCGCAGCGAACCGTCCGTGTGCGATCAGTTCACGAAGCGACTTGCCGCGAGTGGGGCGTTCAGAAGCGGACATCGATCCCCACATACAGCCCCTGTACGCCGCCATCGAACGATGCGCCGTTGCCAGACAGGTTGAAGTCTTCGAGGCGGTAGCCGAACTCGCCGCCGATCTGCTCGGTGAACATCGCGCGCAGCCCCGCACGCGCGAAGATGAAGTACTGCCCATTCGTGAAATTGGATCCTGTCCCGCCCGCGGCCTCGAACCGCACCGAACGAAGCCACGACACACGGTCCACCATGTTGAAATCGAACTCGATGCCGCCACCGATGCCAGGCATCACTGCGTCCAGAGACCACGATGCGGAAGTCCCCGCGGTCAGATCATTCACTGTCATGCTCGCGCTGTACCAGCGCACCGCACCGATTGCCTGAATGCCGAAGTCCACGATCGGGCGACCATCGCTCGCGATGTTGCCTGGCTGAGGCGTGCTGCCGCCCCACGGGAACTGCCGCGTACTGAAGGGTCGCCAGAGCGTGGCATTGAACTCGCCACCCGCACTCGCCGCTGCAAAGCTGTTCGACAGGCGATCGCCGACGGCGATGTTGACCGAACCGAATGCACCGGACACCGTGGAAGTGATCGAAGCATCGGTCGAGAAGGTCCAACCCGTCAGTTGCACACGCCAGAACTCATCCCACGAGATCGCCAACTCGCCATTGAACGCCGCTTCGTAGCCGTTCA
>VGXN01000087.1 GCA_016873335.1 Phycisphaerae bacterium
GAACCGTCACGAGACGAGTGGATCTTCGCAGCGCGAAGCGAGGCATCGAGCGGCAGTTCGCGGACAACTTCCGCCAGAATCCCGATCCTGTTGCCCGATCGAATGGCAGTGATGGATGATCCATCGCTCGATCGGAAGGTGGTGTCCACGGGGCGCCCCGAGGCGCGCGCCGCCAAGATGGCGCGCAGATGTGCACGCTGCGCGGCAGGGGGTGTGTCGAGGAAGTACATGCGGGGCATGTTGTCGACGAACCAAGGGACGAGTTCAGCAGCGATGGAACGGAACTCGCCGCAGAGGTCGTCGAGGAGCGTGTCTTGGGCCGGTACCGAGGGACTGCCTGTTTCGGTTGATCGAACTCCCTGCATGGCGTAAAACTACCCGTTTCGGTCCCGAACTGGGAATGGTCATTCGATGGATGCAGTGCTGATAGGCAATTTCGATGGCGTCCATCTTGGGCACCAGGCGCTCGTTCATGCGGCGCGCCAAGAAGCGGACGTGGAGTCCGTGATCGCTGTCACCTTCGATGTACATCCCAAAACGCTGCTTCGCGGCGGCGCACCGCCACTGTTGACACTCCCTGCCGAGCGCTCGCGTCTGCTGCACGCGTCGGGTGCGACCCGCATCGAGTCGCTGCGGCTTGACGATGGGTTGCTGGCGCGTTCGCCCGAGGACTTCATTGAGTGGCTTCATCGGCGCATCCCATTTGGACTGATTGTGGAGGGCGCGGACTTCCGCTTCGGTCGTGCGCGCAGCGGTGATGTGCACACACTCCAAACAGTCGGTGCGCGTCTTGGATTCAGGACGCTCGTCGCCGAGCAGGTCGAGGTCAGCCTCTGTGATGGCAACATCGTGGCTGCGCGAAGTTCGCTGGTTCGGTGGTTGATCGAACTCGGGCGCGTGGCGGACGCGGCGCGCGTTCTTGGGCGTCCCCATGCCGTCGAGGGACCTGTGGTGCGCGGTGCGCAGCGCGGGCGTGGCCTTGGCTTTCCAACGGCGAATGTCGATCCATGCGGCATCATGCTCCCAGCCGATGGCGTGTACGCGGTCGAGGTGACGAGCGCCGATGGTGACGTGTGGCGTGGCGCGGCAAGCATCGGCAGCAACCCGACCTTCGGTCAACAGTCACGAACGCTGGAAGTGCACATCCTCGGGGTGGCTCCATCGCTCGATCTGTACGGAAAGACAATCCGTGTGCATTTCCTGCGCTGGATTCGCGGCATGGTCCGATTCGATTCGGTCGATGATCTTGTCGAGCAAATGACGCGCGACTGCGAGAAGGTGGGTGCATGAGCGGCTACGCATCGACCGCGACGATTGCGCAGATTGCGCAGCGCCTCCGTGGCGCAAAGCACATCGCTGTCGTCACGCACGCGCGGCCCGATGGCGATGCGGCTGGATCGGTCCTCGCGGCGGTGCGTGCGCTTCGGGCAGTGGGGCTACGCGCGGAGGGGTTCTTCTGCGGATCCGTGGACCCGAACATTCAGGCACTCGCGCGCGCTGGGGAAACCGTGCATGGCAATCCGCCCACCATGGATGCGGACATCGATCTTGCGCTTCTCGTCGATACGGGCTCGTGGAATCAGGTCGAGCCGCTCGACGGGTGGCTGAAGTCGATGGCCGGTCGTGTGGTCGGGCTCGACCATCACGGACGAGGCGATCCGATCGCCAGCGACCGTGTGGTCGACACCTCATCGGCCGCCGCGACACAGATGGTCGCCCAACTCGTCGAAGCCCTCGGCATCGATCTCTCGAAGCACGGAGGTCGGTACTCGATCGCCGAGGCACTCTTTGCAGGGCTCGCAACGGATACGGGTTGGTTTCGATTTCAGAGCGTCACTCCCGCCGTGCTTGCGCTGGCCTCGCGGCTGCTCGCGGCTGGTGTCGACCATGTTCACCTTCATCAGTTGCTGGAGGAGAACGGTCGACCTGCCCGACTTGGCGTCACGGCCCGCGCACTTTCGTCAGTCACACTGCACCGCGAGGGACGCATTGCCGTGATGCTGCTCGCAGGCAGTGACTTCGCGGCAACGGGTGCGGGCAGCGATGACATCGGCGGCATCGTCAACGTCCCGCTCACCATCGGCGGCATCGAAATGTCCTGTCTTTTGAGTGAGCAATCGCCTGGAGTCACCAAGTGCAGTTTCCGCAGCAAGCCAGCGGGGGAAGGCCAGCCGAGCATCGATGTGAACGCTTTCGCGGCGCAGTTCGGTGGCGGGGGGCATCGGCTGGCAGCCGGTGCACGCATCGCAAGGCCGCTCGCGGAGGCGCGGGCTCTCGTGGAATCCGCACTCAAGGCGTTGGTCCTGAGGACGCGCTCATGAACCTCCTTCAGGTTCTCCATCGCGCTCTCCTTCGCGCTGCCGCGCCACTGGCGGTGTTGCTCTGCAGCGCATGCGGTGGCGACAGCGCACCCGCGCCAAGCGAGCCGATCACCGTTCAACTCGATATCCGCGGAATGCACTGCGGCGGCTGTGTCGCGGCGATCACTGCGGAGGCACGCGAAGTGGATGGCGTGGAATCGATTGATGTTTCGCTTGAGCGGAACGCCGCCACGCTGCGTGTTCGCGATGAGCCAACGGCTGCGGAGGTCATGCGTGCGATCAAGTCGCTCGGTTACCGAGTGACTCGCGCGCCACGTCAGGACGATGGGGTGGCACCGCCGGCGCCGCCCCCCGAACCCCCCTCGAGCGGCGGCTGACGGCGCCCGGCGAGATCGGGCGCGACACACAGCAGCGCGGGCAGCACGACAACGCAACTCAACAGCGTGCAGATCGAGCCGACAAGGATGAGCCAACCGAGCGACTGAAGTCCGCGGTGTGATGCAAAGAGCAATGTGCCAAACCCAGCGGCGGTCGTCAGAGCGCTCAGTATGACTGCTCGTCTCGTCCACATCCATGCGAGCGGATCACCACCCTCGCGCGCTCGGTGCAGAATGTGAACGGCACCATCCACACCGAGCCCCAGAAGCATCGGCACTCCAAAGAAGTTGGCAAGGTTGAGTGAAGCCCCGGCGGCACCCATACAGCCGAACGTCCAGAGCATCCCAAGAAGCAGCATGCCGATCGTCACCAGAGTGGCGCGGATGCTCCGCAGGTCGATCCACACGAGCGCAGCGATGCTTCCAAGTGACCAGAGTGCCATCGTGACGAACGCCCTCCGCATGTCAATCAGCGACTCGTGCACAGTGAATGGAACGCCCGTGGCGTGCGCATCGATCCGCGTGAGCGCTGCGGTGAATGCGGCAAGCGGCACCGGCTCCCAGATGTCTTCCTTGGGCAGCAGCGACACCAGATAAGTGCCGCGCGTGCTCACGAGGCGGTCGCGCAGCGCACGGGGCAGCGCCTCGCGCTGTGAAGCCGCGGCGCCCTCCGCCATTTCGCGCAGTGCATGTGCCGCGCGCTGGGCGTTCTCCTGTGCACGCCTTGCGGCTTCACCAGCCAATGCGGGCTGCTTCAGTGCACTGTCCAGGATGCGCAAGCGGTCTGATCTCTCGCGCAGGGGTGCCATCTGATCCGCACTCCCGCCAAGTCTGCCAAGCGTCTGCAGCCGTTCGAGGCTTGCGAGTGCAGCTGCGCCCTCTCGTTGAAGTGCTGTCCCTCCATCGTCCGTGGCCGCAGCGCATGGTGTGGGCTCCGCAGCACATGCTGCTGCAAGCTCACCACGCAAGCGCGCACGCTCGGAAGTCGCGGGCAGCATCACATCACGGATGCTCAGCGTGCGCTCGATGGTCGGCTCGCTCGCGGCCAGCAAACGCACGCGATCCACGCATGCCTCGTCGGCGCAGATGATCGCGCCGAACCACGAAGCGCTCGTCGAGTCCGCGAGAATGCGATGTTCCCACTCAATCGACTCGAGCCCCTCCGCCTGAAGTTTCAGCAGATTGCTCTCAAACGCGACCTTTGGCAGCAGCGCGGCGCTCACGGCACAGAGGAGGAGTGCCGCCAGCAGCACCCCGCGTGCGGTGGGACCGTGCATCGCCGGAGTGACAGCGGTGCGCCCAACTCGCTCCAAGGGCGATGCCTCTTCGCGCAATGTTCGGTCCATGCCTGCCCGCGCGGCGAGGGTGAGCATGGCCGGCAGCACCACGGTCATCATCAGGGCGCAGATCAGCAGGCCGCTTCCCGCGATGATCCCAAGTTCACGCAGTCCACCGAAGTCCGTCATCAAGGCGAGGTAGAACACCGCAGCACTCGTGGCAGCGCCGACCCAGATGGGCACGAGCCCGCCTGCCATCGCGCTGCGAGGCGCCAGCGATGGCCGCACACGCCCGCGCCAATCCGCGTGGTGTGCGAGCGCATGAATGCCGTAGTCGATGCCAGCGCTGACCAGGACCAGCATGAAGACAAGGCTCAGCAGATTCAGTCGTCCGACAAGCACGGTGGCAACGCCATATGTGCATGCGAAGGTGAGCCCCAGCGCAAGCGCCGCGAGCATCGGTCGCAGCACGCTGCGGAAGACGGCGATCAGGAGCCCCACCACGATCAGCGCGGCGATCGCCGTTCCGCGTGAAGTGTCCGCATTGCTCGTGGCAAGTTCATCCGCCTGCAGCACAGGTTTCCCCGTCAGACCGATCTCGACCGTCGGCTCCGCCTTATGAACACGCGCAATCACACCGCGCACCTCGCGCAGCAGCGGCTCGATGGTCGCGAGGCTTGAGAAGTCCTTCTGCGGCTGAATCTGCACAAAGAGCATGGATCCGCCATCCGAGCGCAGATACTCGGGCGCACGTGGCGCAGCGAGTGACTCGCTCGAAGGTGGCGGACACACCGCATCAAGCAGCAGCAGCGCGCTCGCCACGCGGGATTCCTGTGCATCGCGCGATGCCGTCACACCCTCGGCCACCGTCGCTGCGAGCAGATTGCGGGCCTGCTCGAGCGCACAGACAGCCTCCGCATCTTTCGGTGCATGGAGCAGCGTTGGGAACGCGCTGCGTGCTCGCAGGAGATCCTGCAGTTGTGCGCTTGGCATGGACCACGGTGCCAGTCGCCACTGCTCGCTTGGGTCGATGCGACCCACGGCATGGGGAATGCCAGGGAAAGCGGACAGTTCACTCACGAGCGCATCGACCGCACGCTTGGCAGCGGCATCATCGCCGCGCGGATCAACGGCGATTGTCAGTCCCTCAAGGTCGCCGAACTCATCGAGAAACTCGCGGTACCGCACCATGAATGGTCGGTCTGGACTGATGAGCGAATCGGTGTTCGCATCGAGCGTGAGGTGACGAAGTGAAACGAAGATGGACAGGGCGGCCGCAACCGTTGCCGCAAGGACGACGGTCCATGGATGTTCCGTGACCCACTGGGCGATCCGCTCAGACCACGGCAGCGCATCATCGGCACGATCACTCGGCGATGCGCTGGTGTTCATCCGTCCTTGCGAGCGTCCGCAACAGTGGTATCACCGCTCATGCGCCACCATCTCGCCGCTCGACCGCGTGCGCGCAGCAAGAACGCCGCCACGCAGCACCCAGCGACCGCCCACGATCACATCGGTCGCGCGCCCACGCACTTGCCAACCATCGAAGGGACA
>VGXN01000088.1 GCA_016873335.1 Phycisphaerae bacterium
TCGCCGCTCCGCTAACCTTCTCGCGCTCCATGAGCGATGCCCTGACCCATGAATGTGGCTTGGCGCTCGTCCGCCTGCGCAAGCCAATCGAGTGGTACCAGCGGCAGTACGGCGATCCCGTGTGGGGCCTTCGCAAGTTGTATCTGCTGATGGAGAAGCAGCACAACCGTGGCCAGGATGGCGCCGGCATCGCGGTCGTGCGCTTCGATGCGCTGCCGGGCGAACCCTTTCTGGAACGCGAACGGTCAGGCAAGCGCAATCCCGTGGAGCGGCTCTTCGACGATGCGCTTGCACCCGTGCGCGCGCTCGGCGACGAGGCACTGCGCACGGCGCCCATCGCCGAACTCAAGCGGCGGATCCCGATGCTCGGCGAGGCGCTGCTTGGACACCTCCGCTACGGCACATTCGGTGGACGCTCTGCGGAAGCATGCCATCCGTTCCTGCGCCGATCGATCGTGGCGAGCCGCAACTTGGCACTCGCGGGCAACTTCAACCTCACCAACGCACCCGAACTGTTCGACCTGCTCATCGAGTATGGGCTGGCGCCCGTGGGCGGCAGCGATACGGGCGTCGTGCTCGAGAAGATCGGTCACGCGCTCGACTGCGAACATGAGGCGCTCATATCCACCGCAGGGCCGGGGTCGTTCAAGAATCTGGAGGGACGCGAACTGGCTGCGGAAGTCAGTGGGCAACTCGACTACGGGCGCATCCTGCGCCGCGCGGCGGAGAAGTTCGATGGCGGCTACACGCTCGGCGCGCTCGTGGGCAACGGCGACTGCTTCGCCTGCCGCGATCCCGCGGGCATTCGACCCGCATTCATGCTGATCACCGACGATGTGGTCGCCATCGCGAGTGAACGCCCCGCGCTGGCATCGGTCTTCAACGTGCCCATCGCGCGCATCGAGGCGCTCGAGCCGGGACACGTGCTGACGGTGAAGCACAGCGGCGAGATCCGTTCGCAGCGCTTCGCCCCACCGAGCCCGATCCGCCAGTGCACGTTCGAGCGCATCTACTTCAGCCGCGGCAATGACCCCGACATCTATGAGGAACGCAAGCGACTCGGCATGCACCTCGCGCCGCGCATACTCGAGCGTCTCGGCGGCGATGTGGAGCATGCGGTGTTCTCGTTCATCCCCAACACGAGCGAAAGCGCGTACTTCGGACTCGTGCAGGAAACCGAGCGGATTCTTCGGGTGCGTGGCGCCGAGCGCATGGTGCGGCTGCAGGCGCAAGGCCCCGTGGCGGCAGCGGAGATCGCCAAGCTGATGGATGTGCGCGTGCGCGCCGAGAAGGTCGCGCACAAGGATCAGCGGCTCCGCACGTTCATCACGCATGACGCCGCGCGGCGCGATCTGGTGGCGCACGTGTACGACATCACGCATGGCACCGTACGCAGCGACGACACGCTTGTGGTGGTGGATGACTCGATCGTGCGCGGGACTACCCTGCGCGATTCGATCATCACGATCCTTTCACGCTTGCGCCCCGCGCGCATTCTGGTTGCGAGCAGTGCGCCGCCGATCATGTACCCCGACTGCTACGGCATCGACATGAGTCAGCTCGGGCGGTTCATCGCATTCGAGGCGGCAATCAGTCTGTTGCGGCAGCGCGGGGACGAGTCGGTGATCCGTGATGTGGAGGCGCTCTGCCGCGAGCAGGAGTCGCTGCCGCCCGAGCGAATGCGAAATCACGTGCGGCTCATCTACGACCGCTTCACGCATGATGAGATTTCGAACGAGGTCGCGCGGCTGATCCGCACGCGCGGCGGCGAATGGGATGGTCCCGTGGAGGTCGTGTATCAGACGATCGAGGGGCTGCGGTACTCGATGCCCGATCACACGGGCGACTGGTACTTCACGGGCGAGTACCCAACGCCAGGCGGACTGCGCGTACTGAACCGCGCGTTCCTCAACTGGTGCGGCAAGAACGATTCGCGCGCGTACTGAACTCGGTGGTGCGGACGGATCGACGGGCGCCCGTGCTGCAGGTCCGAAAACCCGCGGGGGCAGCCTTCGCGTGGCTTGACATGGGATGCCTCACGAGGTTCAATGCCCCGTTCCCCTATGGCACGCTATACAGGTCCAAAGGTCAAGCTTTCTCGCCGCGTCGGAGTTCCGATTGCGGACACGCCCAAGCACACCGCGAAGCGGCAGCTGACCCCGCCCGGCATGCACGGCTTTCGCGGTCGCCGCGCGAAGCCCTACGGCATGCGCAAGGACGAGAAGCAGAAGTTGCGTTACCACTACAGCGTGCTCGAGCGGCAGTTCCGCCGCTATCTCGATCAGGCATCGCACAGCCGCGGCAACACGGGTGAAGTGCTGCTGCAGAACCTTGAGCGCCGGCTCGACAATGTCGTGCGCCGCGCCGGATTCGCGCGAACGATCTGGGCTGCTCGGCAGCTCGTGGTGCACGGACATGTGAAGGTCAACGGCGTGAAGGTCGACCGACCATCCCACGCCTGCGAGCCAGGCATGGTCGTAACGATGCGCGATGGCGTTCACAAGCTTGTGCGCGAGACAATGGAGACCATGACGGGTCACATCGTTCCCGGTTGGATGGAAGTGAATCCCGCGGAACTCTCGCTGAAGATGCTCTCGATGCCCTCGTCCGAGCAGATCCCATTCGACGTGAACACCAACCTGATCGTCGAGTTCTACCGCTGATCGTCCAACGCCTTTTCACTGGGCGCTCGGACGACAAGAGTCCGCGCGCCCATTTTCATTCCCCGACTTCCCACGGAGCCAACGCATGCTGAAGTTCTTCCGAAAGAACGAGAAAATCACCCGGTGGATCCTCGTGGTCGGCATGACATTCCTGATGGTGTCGTGGCTGGTGTTCGACCAGAGCAGCACGTTTCTCACGCAACTGCTCGAGGGGCGATCGACTTGGGCGACAACGCGCGACGGCACCTCCTTCTCCGAATCGGATCTGCGCCGACTGCAGCAGGAGACGCGTGTGATCGGCATGCTGGGCGATCCCATCGTGCGTCAGTTGCAGTTTGACAAGGACCCCGTGTACTGGTGTCTGCTGTCCAAGGAAGCGGAGGCAGCGGGGCTGGTGGGAGGCGCCGCCGATGGGCAGTCTCGCATCACCCAGATGGCGACCAGCAGCAATCTGCCTGAGGCGAACTTGCTTGGCGCGCTCTGCCGCGAGGGCGGCATGTCACCACGCGAGGTGTTCGAGACGATCGCGAAGCTCAATGGTGTCGAGCGGTACATCAATCTCGTCCTGAGTGGTCCGACGCGAATGTCCGTGGTGCGCATTGAGCAGACCGCTGCGTCGCTGCTGAATGCCGTGTCGGGCGAAGTGACGGTGCTCGATGGCGTGAACGCCAAGGTGGATGTGCCAGCGCCAAGCGACGCGGAACTCGCGGAGCAGTTGAAGGAGTATGGCGATCAGGCGCCCGGCTCCGGCAAGTATGGATTCGGCTACAAGACCGCGGACCGCGTGCGGCTGGAGTGGCTCGTGGTGCCGACGACCTATGTGACCGCAGCCGTGGAGTCAAGCCCTGCCCTGTCGAACATCGAACTGCGCAAGTACTGGATCGAGAATCAGGCGGAGTTTGCGGCGCCGCAGATTGCGGCGACGGCACAAGGCGCTTCGTTCGAATCAAACCGCGACGCGGTTCGCGCGAAGGTGCTGATCAAGGCAAGCGCAGACAAGCGCGCGGAGATCGCCAAGTTCATCTCGGATCGGCTGCAACTCTCGATGCGTGGTATCGAGCAGGTGAACGGGTACTACACGCTGCCCGCGGACTGGAATGCGAAGCAACTCAGCTTCTCGGCGCTGGCCACAGAGGTCGCACAGAAGTTCGGGACCCCGCAGCCCGCGGTCGAGTCGCGCACCGAGGAGTGGATTGGTGTAAGTGACATTGCTTCACTGCCTGTGCTGGGGGGCGCAACGACCAACCGCTTCGGATCGCAGCCTGTCGCCGCGATGCAGATCATCCAATCGCTGCGTGAGTTTGGTGGCAAGCCGACGCTGGTGGCGCAGGTGGCCGTGGCAGGTCCTGTCCTGCAGACCGCTCTGGGCGACATTGTGGCGTTCCGCGTCACGGCTGCAGAAGTTGCCGCCGCCCCTGCGTCCGTCGATGCTGTGCGCGAGGCGCTGACAAAGGATGTGACTCGCGTTGAGCGCTTCGAGAAGTTGGAGGCGATGATTGCCGACATCCAGAAGCAGGCCGCCGATCAAGGGCTCTCGTCCGTGGCGCAGGCGTACGGAACCAAGGTGGAGCCGTTCACGGATCTTCGCCAGGGTGAGAAGCAGTTCCTGCAGTATGGGCTCAAGTTCCCAGGGTCGCTGCCCACGCTCGGCTCGGATGCGGCCGTTGCAAAGGCAATCGTCTTGAAGGCCATGGCGCTGCCTGCAGGACGGAACATCGCCGATCTTCCAGCCGCCGATCGCACTGTGGTGGTCGCGGCGCCTGACAAGTTGGCGATCGTGGCCGCGCGGATTGACTCCGTGACGCCGATGCACCGAGGCGACTTGGCGCCACTGCTGACGAACGACCGCTTCAAGAGTGTCGCTGCTTCGGAGATGTCCGATGGATCGCCGCTCGACCTGTTCACGCTCGAAGCGATCACCGAGCGTCAGGGCTTCACGCTCGCCAACCCTCGATCCGAAGCGGACTCGGCGGACGCTGCGAGTGCGGATGGATCCAAGCCCGATGGCACGAAGGAACCATCGAATTCGAATGACGCGAAGGATGCCACGACGCCAAGCGAATCAAAGGCGAGCAAGTCATGACCGATGCGCAGCAGCCTGCCGTTCTGCCGACCATCGCCTACGACCTCTTCGCGAAGCTCGATCTTCGTGTGGCGACGATCGTGAGCGCGGAAGCGCACCCGAATGCGGACAAGCTGCTGAAGATCCGTCTCGATGATGGGTCGCCTGAAGGTCGGCAAGTCTGCGCGGGCATCAAGGCGTGGTACGAACCGACCGCACTTGTCGGGCGACAGGTGATCATCGTCGCCAATCTCGAGCCACGCACGCTGCGTGGCGAGACGAGCGCGGGCATGATCCTTGCGGCGAGCGATCTCAAGGAAGGCGCCGCGCCCACGGGCGATGGCAAGCCCGGCGCGGATGCGCGCGATGTGCTGCTGCTGACGGTGGACCGCCCCGTCAAGCCAGGATCAAAGGTCAGCTGAACGCGTGTCGCGTTCGTGGGCGCGCGTCAGACGCCCACGGCAAGCGCATCACGGTCACTGAGCATGCCGCCATCCGTGCGCGCGCGCACCGTGCCATCGCGGCGCCAGGACCGCTCGCAGCGCGGCTCTGCGCGCAAGTCCTCGATCTCAACCGCCGCCAGAGCGCCATCGAGCCGCACGCGTGAGACACCGCAGGCGTCCGCCAGTTCCGCCGCGAACGGCGCGAGCGTTCCCTGCGGATCCGGGATGACCGCCGCCGCGTCGAGCGGGTTCTCGATCCCCCGCTGCTTCGCCGC
>VGXN01000089.1 GCA_016873335.1 Phycisphaerae bacterium
TGCTCGACCTCGATCTCGCTGACTCAGGCATCGCGCCCGCCCAAGTTCCCCCGCCGACGGCTGCGAGCGCTGGCGGATCTGGCAGCGGCATTGCGGTCGATCTCGCCGACTCTGGTCCAGTCACACCGGCGCCATCCGCAGACGCAGGCGAACTGGATCTCGGCCTGGATCTTGAACTCGGACTCGAAGACTCCACCGCGAAACCGACGTCTCCCGCTGCGCCTCCATCGGCGAGCGACTCTGGATCAGGGGTGGCACTCAATGAAATGAGTGGATCGATGACCACGCCGACTCGTCCGCAGCCAAAGCGTCCCGCCGCGGCGGACGGCAGTTCGATAGCTGGCGACGACCTCTTACTCGAACCTGCCCGCAGTGGTCTCGATGACTCTGCCGATGCCGATGCGTCAAGCATCAGCGCCGCACTTCTGGACGACGGCGTAGACTCCTTCGACGTTGGTGGATCGCTCTCGGCGGACACAGACCTCTTCGCGCCGAGCGATGAAGGCGGTGGTGAAGCATTCGCGGATGCCGATGCGGCAGCACCCGCGGTGGCGGCGACTTCGGCGGTACGCGGCGCGACGCCCATCATGATTGCTGCGGAGACGGTCGATGGCGCATCGAGTGGGCTCGGTATCGGCCTGATGGTCGGCGCTCTTGCATCCATCATTGTCACCGCACTCATCCTGGTTGGCACGCGCTCCTCGGGTGGCTCCCCGCTTGCCGGCGAGATCACAGGGGACAACATGATGCTCTGGCTCGGCGGACTCGCCGGCGGCACACTGCTGTTCGGCGGCATCGGCTTCTTCGTTGGAAAGTCCATCGACGGATGATCCTCAGCGGCTTCGGGATGCGCGAATGGGGGCTCGCCACGCTCGCCGCCATCGCCGCGATTCTTCTCATTGGACCTTCGTGGTGGCTCATCACCATCGTGGGCATCCTGTGGTTCGCGGTGGCGGCGTTCTTCCGTGATCCGCTCTTCCGAAGACCAGCCACGGACAATCCAAGCGATCTCGTCAGTCCCGCCGACGGAGTGATCTCCGCGATCGAAAGGGTCGACCACCATCCCGCCACGAATGGTCCAACCGTGATCGTCCGCATCTTCCTCAGCGTGCTCGATGTGCACATCAACCGCATGCCATGCGCCTGCAGCATCGTGTCGGTGGTTCACACGCCAGGGCAGTACCTCGATGCGCGCTCGCAGGAGAGTGCGAAAGTCAACGAGTCCAATCTGCTTGTGCTCGAAGCGGCAGGCGGTACGCGTCTGGGTGTGCGTCAGGTGTCGGGCGCCATCGCACGACGCATCGTGTGCCCCGTGGTTCCTGGCCAACGATTTGAACGCGCCGCGCGCTTCGGCATGATCAAGTTCGGTTCGACGACCGAACTCATCATCCCTGCAGCGCACGCATCAACGGTCCGAGTCCAGAAGGGCGCGCGGGTGGTGGGCGGCGTCACAGTGCTCGCCTCCCTTCATGGGGCTCCGTCACACGCCTGATCCCATTCACTCGGAGGTCTGATCCTTCGGCGAGCGCGGCCACTGCGGCTGCATGCGCCCAAGGATTCGCCGCGCGCGCGCGATCGCACCGCCAAGCGCAGGTCCGAGCGCGCGCCCGACCCGTTCCAAGTCAGGACCGAATGGCCGCCGACCATCACGGAAAGCGATCACAACGGCGGGCGCCTGCACCAGTTCACCTTCGGCGCAGGGGAACGCCAGCACCGACCGACCAGGGAGCACGCCCTGCAGTTCCACCCACCTCGGGGCGACCGCGTTCCCATCCGCGATCCGCACGACAGCGCGATGCGATGCGATGCTCTCGCACCAACCGGTCGACAGATGCTCGAGCATGCCGCCCGCGGCACGCCGCGACAGATCGTCGCGCACATATCCGCCCACGACAAATCGCTCGCCCTCGCGCATGAACAGCGACACATTTGTCGGCCCCACGCGCCCGATGAAGTACTGCAGACTCCACTCGATGATCGGCGCGGGCTCCACCTCCGTCGAAAGGATCGCACTGCACTCGCTGCGCATCGAAGCGACCGCCTCGCGCTCCTCCGCGTCCGAACGCGCCTTCGACAAGTCCGCGCACGCTTTGCCGAGGCGTTCCTCCAAGCCGCGCCGCTCCTGCGTCAGACGCGCACACGCACCCTCCACCAGCCGCGAACGCTCGTCACGCCCGCGCCGCTGCACACTCTCCAACAGCCAGCGCGCCACGCGACCCGATGACCACGCCACGCGCCACTGATCGCGTTCAAGCCAATCACCAAGCCCGGCGCCAAAGAGTGCAGCCACCATGCCGGTCGCATCCGCAGAGTTCGGGCTCGGGCTGCCAACCAGAATCACGCCGGCATGCGGACGAATCTCTCGAAGCGCGGTCAACCACGCGGTCCCCTGCGCCTGCGCTCCAAGGCATGCGGCATCGACCACCACCGCATCGGCCCAGTGCGACGCGATCCGCTCCGCCGCCTCCGCCAAATCAACGCTGCGTGCGAGCCGCGGTACCACGCCAAAGTCACTGCACGCGGTCCACTCCGCCGAGACCTCCAGCGCGCCGACAAGCAGCAGCACTGGACGCTCGCACTTCCCTTGAATGCCCGCATCGCGTTCCATCGCGCCATGTGTCGGCACTCACCCCCCCCCTCTTCACTGAAACCGAGAACTTCAGCGAACTTCGCCAGTGGGCGCATCCGGACGCGATGGATATCGGGCGCGCCAGTTCAAGACGGCCTCGGGTTCGCGCGGATAACGCACCCGCAGCGACATCGCATCGCACAGATCCCCTGCCCGCAGTTGCCGCTCCGCCAACGCGAGACAGGCGCGTGCGCTGAACGCCGGCTCGATCACCGCCACGCCCGCGGCATGCGCGGCTGAATGCAGCCGCGGCGGAGCATGCACATCCGCAATCAGCGCGCACACCTGCGGCGGCAGTTGTGCATCATCGCGCCAGCCCTCCTCGGCCACTGTGATCGAATCATCGGACTCCGCGCGCACCACCGACATCCAGCATCCACTGCCCTTGCTTGCAAGTGCCACCGCCACACACGACCCACGGGTGTTCCACTGCGCACGCAGCGCCTCAGCAGCCACAAGACAACTCCGCACATCGATCGCAGGAATCCCAAGCGACTCGCACAGTCCCTTCGCGGCGGCAACCGCGACACGCAGCCCCGTGAACCCGCCGGGGCCGGTCGATACAGCAACCGCACCGATGTCACGGGGTGCGACCGCTGCATCACGGCAGATTCGGTCGATCGCCGGCAGCAGCAGATCGCGCTCACGCGGATCGCCCTCGGCAAGGATGTCGCTTCGCGCACCACTTCCCGTCCGCAGCGCCACCGACACCGTTCGCTGGCTGCTCTCGATCGCCAACAGCGCGCCGGTCATGGCAGCGGTCTGTGCAGCACCAGCGGAATCGCCTGCTTCACCAGTTCGTCTGCGCTTGGTAGCGGCTGATCCAAGGCGATGAACACCACCGCACCACGCTCGTGATCGCTGTTGAGCACCACCAAACCATCCGCGGGAGACGCCGCGCCCATCTCCACCAGGCAGTGCCCCACCACAAACAGCTTCGCATGCAACCGCGCGAGCAGCGTCTGCACATGATCGGGGTCCTGCGTTCGCCCCCAAACCACCGTCCACGCGGTCCCCTTCGGCGAGCGATAGTCCGCATCCTCCAACGATCGGTCGAACGCACCATCATCAAAGTCGTAGCGACCGGGAATCGAGTGCGCACACCACAACCCGTTGTCAGCGCGCAGTACCAACGGCAACGCGAGGATGAACTCACGGATCGCCGTCGCCACCTCCTCGGCGCGTTCACCAAAGACATACTCCAGTCCATCGTCGAACATCGCCACTTGATCGCCACCACCCTTGCTGACCGCCATCCGCTGGCACTGCGCCAACTCGTGGTTCGCCAGCAGCGGATGAACCTGCAGCGGAAACGCCGCCACCAACTGCGCAACGACCGCCAGATTCCGATACGACATGTCCATGCCGTCCACCAACCTCTCGCCATGGATCAACTCGTGCAGCATGACATGGTGATCGGGCGATGCATCCAGTTCCGCAAGCCGCACAATCGCCTCAAGATGCCCAGGAAAATCGTGGATGTCTCCGGTAGCCAGCAGCCGACCGCGCGGCGGCAGATGCACCGTCGAACCGCGCCGCAGAGGTGAGCGCAGCAGATTGTCCGCAGCACGCTCAAACAACTGGATCATCTCGTCCGCGTCAATGCAGTTTGGTCGCGGCAGTTCCATCCTTCACTGCCCTGCCGAGGTTGCCGCCGACTCTGCCACCTGCATCGACACCGCCACCACTGCCGACCCAGTCGCCGTCGTGATCTCGATGGGCGCGTAGATCGCACCGCGCGCCGTTGGCGCGGGCCCGACACGAACCTGCACTTCCACATCGTCCTTTGTGCCAGCCTTCGTGCCTTCGAGCGTTGCAACAAGGTCTGGCGAAAGCGACCGCACCGACTTCACTTGCGACCAGTCGCCGCGCACCACGGCCCCCTTTCCCTTCGGGTTGTAGTGCTCGATCACGACAGGCACCACCACCGATGACCCAAGCGCGACGCGGTTTGCAAGCAGCAGCGGCTCTGGGATGAACCAGAAACGCGCCTCCTTGCCCGGATCGGCGCGCACCCCCGTGCACTCATGGCGAAAGCGCAGCGGGATCAGCGGACAATCGGCTCGGTCCGTCTCCACCACCCACCACAGCGGCATCTTCTCGCAAGGGACATTCGGAAAGTTCCAGCGCAAGACGTAGGTCGATCGCGGTGCATCACTCGCGGCATTGAAGTCCACGAAACTCGGAGCCACGCCTCCCGCACTCAGAACACGAAACGGCTGCTGATCCTCGCTGCTCAGCTGCACCAGACCCGTCATCGTCCCCTTCAGCGCATCCACAAAGGCGGGGGTCGCACGAATCGGGAGCGTGGCATCTGCCTTCAGCATCGCCATCGTGGGTGCGCCAAATCCCTCGAAGGTGATGAACACCTTCGCATCCTTCTCGCCAGGCGTGGTCGGGACGGCGAGCGTTGCGGCGACTTCCACGCTGCCACCCACTGGGATCACGGTGCCGGGTGCAAGCGAGACATCGGTGCATTTGCAACTGGGCGTGACGGCCTTCACCGTCACCGCGTTCGGCGCCAAGTTCCGCAGCGTGAACTTCCCGGGCAACTTGCTCCCTGGCTTCACCTTGCCAAAGTTGATCTGCGGCGGCTCCACCGCGACGGGCGCTGGTGGCACCACCTGCTGCTGCGACTGCGCCCCCGCCCAGCCAGCCGCCAGAGCCGATACAACCGCCGCACACACGAAAGACTGCCGCAAAAACCGCATGCGCCTATTCTACGACCCTCGTGGAGTGG
>VGXN01000090.1 GCA_016873335.1 Phycisphaerae bacterium
AAGCGCCGCCTTTGATGGAACATACGCAGGTACTCGCAACATTGGTCGAGGCCCGCCGGTTCCACCACCCGAGACCACGATCACACGCGCACCATGAGCGCGTTGCAGTTGCGACCAATAGGCCTTGATGGTGTTCACGACACCGAGCACATTGACACCCAAAGCCTCTGAGAACTCTGCAGACTCAGTTTCATGGAGACGACCGATTGGTCCGACGATTGCGGCGTTGCAGATCACGAGTTGGGCGGCGCCGACTTGCGAGAGCGTTGCATTTGCGCAGCTGCTCATTGATTGGTAATCGCTGACGTCGCCAGACACATACGCGACATCACGAACGGTGCTCTCAGGTGAGGGGTAGTTACGAGAAATACAGCCAACCCTCCAGCCCGCGCCAGCCAGGTGTCGTACGGTGATTGACCCGAGACCGCGACTACCACCGGTGACGATGGCGGTGCCGGTCATACTCACTTCGTCCGTTCAAGCACCCACTGGTTGGCAAGAATCCAACGTGTGGTCTCTACAACCGAGTCTCGGATCGTGTGCCGAGGCTGCCATCTGGTCGCGCGCATCGCGGTGATATCGAGGTGGATCAGGGGATTGTCACCGATCCAACCTTGACTGCCGCCAGCGAATTGCAACTCAGGTGAGACCCCCATTTCGGAGGTAATCCAGCCGATTGAGTCACGCACGGTGATGGTCGCGTCCACTCCGAGATTGAAAATCGCGAGTTTCTGGGAAGGCGTTAGGTGCATGACGAGAGCATCAATACAGTCCGCAACATGAAGGTAGCTCTTGGTTTGTGTGCCATCACCAAGCACGTGGAGTTGTTTTGGATTCTCGAGCAACTGCCGAACAAAGTCGACGACGTGTCCGTGGGAGTATCGCGGGCCGAGAATCGACACGAAACGGAAGATTGTGGCCGAAATGACTCCGCCCTCGACGTAGGCCTGAATGAGACCCTCCGCCGCAAGCTTCGATGCCCCGTACAGCGACGTCTGAGTCGGGAATGGAGCATCCTCAGGGGTAGGTACGACAGCCGTTGCCCCGTACACCGAGCCCGTGCTCGAAAATACGATTCGTGGCACGGAGTTGACGCGCATTGCTTCAAGCACGTTGTGCGTGGCCACCACATTTTGTTCATGATCCTTGCGCGGGTGCTTCCATCCATCGCGCACGTCCGCATTGGCCGCCAAGTGGTAGACGATGTCGGCACTCCCCACCGCTCGCACCGTCAATGCAGCATCAGTGAGGTCGACACGATCAATCGTCAGACGTGAGTGGCCCACATCTGACTCAAGATTGCGTTCATGACCGGTGGAGAAGTTGTCGAGAACCCGCACGTCGTGTCCGAGTTGCAGAAGTCGCGAGACGAGATTGGATCCGATGAAGCCAAGACCACCGGTGACGACTACTTGCACACTACGAATGGTACTGTTCTCAGAAGTGTCGGCTCACAAAAGTGATGCGTCTTGATGAAACTTTCCGTAGTGATGGCGGTTTACAACGAGGCAAAAACTGTGCGCCAGACGATTCATGATGTCTTGGCGGCACCGATACTTGATTTTGATCTCGAACTCATCGTGGTGGAGAGCAACTCGACTGACGGTTCTCGACGAATCGTGCAGGAGTTTGCATCTGATCCACGTGTCACGCTGATCCTGCAACAATCCCCGCTCGGCAAGGGCAATGCTGTGAGAGCAGGCCTGGCGGTTGCGACGGGCGATGTGATACTCATCAACGACGCCGACCAGGAATACACCGTGCAGGACTATCCGAAACTTCTCGCACCCTTCGCAGATAAGAATGTCAACTTCATCCTCGGTTCGAGACACCAGCCTGGTCGCGCCATGCGTCGTCCCAACGATCAGAAACTGCGCTTTTATGTCGTCAACTCGGCACATTGGGTGTTTACGTTTCTCTTCAATGTCGTCTATGGATGCCGATTGAAGGATCCATTCACCATGTACAAGGTGTTTCGTCGTCGCTGCATTGATGGACTCCATCTCGAAGCCGACCGATTTGACTTTGATTGGGAGCTGGTGGCGAAACTCATACGCAGCGGCTATCGACCGAGAGAGATTCCGATTTCCTACGAGTCGAGGAGCTTTGATGACGGCAAAAAGGTGCGCTGGATTCACGACCCTCTAACGTGGTTGGTGGCTCTCGTGAAGTACAGATTTGCCAGGCTTCAGAAGTAGTCGAGCACGTCTGTCTGCAATTTTGCGGTGACCACAACCGCCCACCACCCGCAGGTTGTCGAAGAAACCAAGCGGCGCATCGTGGCGGTGGCACGCGAGGAAGTGGTTGCCCGGGGTGACCGCAGTGTGGTGGGCAATCATGCACCGCCGACAGACGTGGTGGTGGGGATACTCGCGGCGCCCCGGCGATACGACTGGTGAGCGATGGATTCGATCCAACGAAGCGCGGGCCGACGAGCCAATGCCAGAACGTCGAGTTACCGTCGCCGTCGCCGTCGCTGAATTCGCGGCCAACTAACTAGTCTCCGTGCGTGTCCGCGCACACGCCCGACGTTCGACGCGTAACGGGATCATCCGGGAAGTTGCGCCAAGCAGGCGGTCACACCGTTGCCATGAACCGCGCAGCTGGCGCACGGGTGCCCAACCCGGCAGATCTTGAGCGGGTTCGCCGTGGCCACATCGCATCGCTGACGACGCCGACGATCGACGGGCCTGAGGGGCGTCGGGTGTTCCACATTCAGGCCTACGACTTTTTGCGTAAGGGCGACCCCGCGCCCGACACCGTCAACCCGAATCTCTGGCGACACGCTGTGCTCAACGCACACCATGGGCTGTTCGAGGTGTGCGATGGCATTTGGCAGGTACGCGGGTACGACATCTCCAATATCACTTTCGTACGCGGTGCAAAAGGGTGGATTGTCATTGATCCGCTTACGAGTGAGCACACCGCACGGACCTCGCTGCAGCTCATCAATCGGCATGTCGAAGAACGACCTGTTATGGCGGTGATCCACACCCATTCGCACGCGGATCGCTTCGGTGGGGTGTTGAGGCGATTCTTGGTACTGCTTCCCCCTGAGTTTCGACAGTTTCCGATTCGAGGGGGTATTGGCACGGCATACTTGCGTCGAATTCGAGGGGGTATTGGCACGGCATACTTGCGTCGAAATAGGGACTGGTTGGAGTGAAGTCGTTTGGTACGAAAGTCCGTACTCGGTAGCCTGCAAGTTCTTGGAGAGCAGCAGTTCAGTTGGTAGAGCATCGGTTCCCAAAACCGACGGTCGGGGGTTCAAGTCCCTCCTGGGCGCCAAAGCGAGAGCCGCGACCCGATAGCCTTTCCAATCCCTATGTCGATGGATCTCAACCGACAGCAGAAGCGCGCCATGCGCCGTGCAACAAGTGCGCGGAACCGCCGGCAACATGGGCCTCACGGTCACCCCGTAAGACCGACACGCCTGAAGTCCGTCACTGCGTAACGCGCAAGACTGTCATGGGTCACGCAAGCGATTACTTCGCAGGGTCGATACAAGTCTCCCAGCGCATCGACGTTGAGAAGGTAGAAGCGCTCGCCGGAGAGTTGGTGGCGTTACGGTCTCGTGGTGGTCGATTGTTCATTTTGGGTGTTGGTGGTAGTGCCGGCAATGCAAGCCATGCAGTGAATGACTTCCGCAAACTTTGTGGTATCGAGACATACGCTCCGACCGACAACGTCAGCGAATTGACGGCCCGCACGAATGATGAGGGCTGGGAGACGGTCTTTGTTGAATGGTTGAAGGTGAGTCGGCTCACCAAGGACGACGCCGTACTCGTCTTTTCGGTGGGTGGTGGAAATTTGGAGCGAAACATCAGCCCAAACCTGGTGAGTGCCGTGCAACATGCCAAAGGTGTTGGGGCGCGAGTGCTCGGAGTGGTCGGCAAGTCAAATGGCTACACAGCTGAAGTTGGTGATGTGGTGGTCGTCATCCCCGTCGTGCGAGAGGACCTGGTCACGCCGTTTTCGGAGGCGTACCAAGCAGTCGTCTGGCACTGCCTGGTGTCTCATCCATTGCTGCAGGCGAAGCCGACCAAGTGGTGAAGCGCCGCGCGATCTTCTTTGATCGCGATGGTGTGCTCGTAGTGCCGCACGTGCATGGCGGGAGGACGTTTGCGGTGACAACTCTTGAAGACTTTCAGCTCTATCCCGAAACACGTGAGGCACTTCAATTATCGAGCGAGGCTGGATTCTTCAACGTGGTCGTGACGAATCAGCCGGATGTCGCGAGTGGGAAGGTGCCCAAGTCAGTTGTCGAAGCGATGCATCTCGAACTACTAAGGCTTGCGGCAGTCGATCGCATCGAGGTGAGTTACGACGCCAGCGGCTCGAACGCTCGGAGGCGCAAGCCAAATCCAGGGATGTTGCTCGATGCAGCAGAGGCAGAAGATCTCGACTTGGCAGCGAGCTTCGTGATCGGAGATCGCGCGGTTGACATGGAAGCCGCTCGGAGTGCCGGCTGTATCGCAGTATTCATTGACCGGGGGTATGTGCGTGACCCGCGCCCCCAAGATTATGACCACTCCACAGAGAACGTTTTGGATGCAGTACTCTGGTGCATTGGGCACGGTAGTGCCTCACGAAATGACTGATGTTTCTTCGCTCAAGATTCACATCTACGCCGATGGCGCTGAAATTTCTGGAATTCTTGAGATGGCGAAGAATCCGCTGATCAAGGGATTTACTACCAATCCAACCTTGATGCGCAAGGCAGGCATTACGGACTACGAAAAGTTTGCCCGTGAGTTGCTTGAGAAGATCACGAGTCACCCCGTTTCGCTCGAGGTGTTCGCCGACGACTTCCCCGAGATGCGCCGCCAAGCCCACATCATTGCGGGATGGGGCAAGAACGTGAATGTCAAGATTCCGATCACAAATACGAAAGGTGAGAGCGCGATTCCCCTCGTCGCCGATCTTGTGAACTCCGGCGTCGTCGTAAATGTAACCGCCATCATGACGCATCGTCAGGTGGAGGAGTTGAGTCACGTCCTTTCACCATCGCTCAAATCCATTGTCTCGGTGTTCGCGGGTCGCATCGCAGACACGGGGGTCGACCCCGTGCCGTACATGACGAAATGTAGAGATTTGCTGAAACAAGTTCCAGCAGCTCAGTTGCTCTGGGCGAGTCCGCGTGAATTGCTCAACATCTTTCAGGCGGACGAGGTTGGTTGTCAGATCATAACCGTGACCAATGATGTGCTCGCCAAGCTAAAATTGATTGGCAAGCCTCTTGATACGTACTCCCTGGAGACTGTCGAGATGTTTAGGCGTGATGCGGTAGCTGCGTCGTACACCATCTGACGACGATTAGTTTTGTAGG
>VGXN01000091.1 GCA_016873335.1 Phycisphaerae bacterium
CACTTGGGCACGCCAGCATGCTCATCAACGAAGGACTTCCGCTATATCTCGTATCACGACTTGAACGCCAATATGACTTGAAGAGTCTGACGGTCGGAATCCTGGGCATGGCTTTCAAGGGCGAAAGTGACGACACGCGTTCGAGCCTTAGTTACAAGCTGCGCCGAATACTTGAGTTCAAAGCCAAGCGGGTCATCTGTGCAGACGCAAATGTACGAACAGACCGGCGACTCATCAGCGAAAAACAACTACTCGAGGAAGCGGATCTGATCGTTGTCGGAACCCCCCATACGCGATACCGCACGCTGCACACCACCAAACCAATCGTTGACATCTGGAACACGCAGGGCAACGGGACGAAGGTGTGAGCACGGCTCGGGTCAGCATCGTCATACCCGTCTACAACGAAGGTGACGCTGTTGCGGCGGTTCTACAACGCATCAGAGAATCGGTGACCCTGCCATTCGAAGTGCTCGTCGTACACGACACACCAGAAGACACAACGGTGCCCATCGTCAATGGCTTCTCGGCACACGACCCCCGAATTCGTGCAGTACTGAACACCTTTGGTCGAGGGCCTGCGAATGCGATCCGCTTCGGCATGCACGCTGCCACCGCACCCGTCGTGGTGGTAACGATGGCCGACGGTTGCGATGACACCACGCAGATAGATGACCTCACCCGACTTGTCGAGCGCGGTGTCGTCGTCGCCTGCGCCAGTCGCTACGCGCGTGGTGGTCAGCAGGTCGGCGGTCCCTTCCTGAAGGGATTCATCTCCCGCACTGCCGGACTCACTTTGCATGTGTTCGCTCGTGTTGGCACCCGTGACGCCACAAATTCATTCAAGGCCTATTCACGACGATTTCTCGAGGATGTCGGCGTAGAAAGTAATCAAGGCTTTGAAATCGGTATTGAGCTCGTGGCCAAGGCTCGTCGACGACGGCTCGCGGTGGCAGAGATACCGACCATCTGGCTCGACCGCACATTCGGCGTATCGAACTTCAAGTTATTGGCATGGCTGCCCCGCTACATGAAGTGGTATGTTCATGCGTTTGGTCGCAGCAGCAAACCTTTCGGTCGCAACGATAAACGAGGAGTCTGAGTAGTGGCGCGTGTACTCGTAACCGGTTCCGCTGGATTCATCGGTGGGTACGTCGTTGAAGCCCTGCTTGAGCGCGGTCATGAGGTGGTCGGGCTTGACAACTATTCAAAATATGGACGCATCACCAAGAGCTACGACTCTCATCCTGGATACGAGTTTCACGAAGGTGATGCGCGTGACGCAGACACGATTGGCCGGTTGCTTGACGGCTGTGACCACCTCATAGCAGGCGCCGCGCTGATCGGTGGAATCAGCTATTTCCATGCGTACGCCTACGACCTGCTCGCCACCAACGAACGCATTATCGCTGCTACTTGTGACGCGGCGATCAAGGCACATCGTCAAGGCAAACTGCAAAAAGTCACGTACCTCAGTTCGTCGATGGTCTTTGAGAGCACACAGCACTGGCCGAGTGTTGAGGGTGACCAGCGTCGTGTGCCGCCGCCACTCTCGTCGTACGGATTCCAGAAACTGGCGATCGAGTATTTCGCGCTCGCCGCATGCGAGCAATACAAACTGCCGTATACGATTGTGCGACCGTTCAACTGCGTCGGCGTCGGCGAGGGTCGTGCACTCGGCGAAGTCGAAGTACTGAGCGGCAACGTCTCGCTGGCGATGAGCCATGTGGTGCCTGACCTCGTCCAAAAGGTGCTGAAGGGACAAAACCCTCTGCACATTCTCGGAACGGGCGAACAGATTCGTCACTACACGTACGGTGGCGATTTGGCCCGCGGCATAGTCACATGCATGGAACATCCGGCTGCCCTCAACCAGGATTTCAATATCTCAACGGCAGAGTCAACGACGGTGCTCGCCCTCGCCGAACTCATCTGGAAGAAGATCAAGGGTTCGACCGTTCCGTTCGCAGTCGCCAACGACCCGGCATACGAGTACGACGTACAGAAGCGCATTCCCTCGGTGGAGAAGGCGCGCACCATGCTCGGCGTGAGCTGTGATACGTCTCTCGATCAGATGCTTGACGAAGTGATTCCGTGGGTAGAGATGGCCGTGAACGAAGGAAAGATTTAGTTCACTGCCCGATACAGGCCCGAGCATCAGGAGTCAGAAGCACGAGGTGCCACTGCTCGTCTGGGAGGCGGCTGTCAACCGTGATGCGCAGCGCACGATCGCCGGGTGCCTGCACGCGGGTTGTCGCAACCACCGCATCGCCATAGGCACGCAGGCCAATCTCTGCTGGGCCGGAGGTCAACATCACGAGTTGCGGGCCGGGTTGAAGTCGAAGTTCGCCGGCAACTTCACTTTCGGTACGACAGCTCACCGCAGTGTCGGTCGTTTCGATCGAAACTGCGCCAAGTTCGTCGAGAACCCGATCCATGTCTATGCGCGCGGCGGCACTCGCGTTTGCCGCACCTGCATCGTCAAAGGCTGGTGTCGATCCGAGTGCCGTGAGAGCACGGCGATATGTCCCAGCTGAGATGTCAGGAGCGCGATTCGCATCAGGTCGGTAATCATCTGCAGAGGTGTCGAGTCTCGAGTCGAGTGCGCGAAGTTCCATTCCGACGCCCTCGCCCCATTCACGCAGCCAACGACCGTGTGCGCTCATTGATTCCCAAGTGGAGGTGACCGACCACGCGGCAAATACAACGGCGACTGCGACGATGCTGCGACGATCAATCACTCGGATCAATTCCACCATTACAAGCAGAAGAATCGGAGCTGCCACATACACGTATCGACTTGACAAGGGTGCCCAATACTGGGCTCGGGATAGCGCCGTTAGCGACCAATTCGACAACACCACGACGCACAGACCAATCAGGCGAATCTCCGTTCCCACACTTCGTGCCAGGCGCACAACGATGAATACGGCGAGAAGCCAGCCGACACCGAATCCCCATGCGAGCGGAGCTCGTACGAAAGCCGCAACCGCTCCGGCGTACGACTCATGGGCGTAGGCTCCGACGAATGACAGGTTTTCGCGACGCATTTCGCTGGTGCCATAGATGAGGCTCCACACAGCCCATGTCACAGCTGGGGCAACGACGGCAGTCCAATAGCGACGATCAAGACGTCGCAACAACACTTCAAGGCCAACGCCGGCAACGGCCACGACTCCGAATCCGGCGCTGCCGAGCGACAGACAGAGCCCGGCACACACCAGCCACGGCGCACGTGATGATTTGCCATCTAGCGCCAACAGGGCGAGCAGGTATCCGGCACTGCTCCCCATTGATCCGATTTGGAAGGGCCACAAGATGTTCTCTGCACCTGTGCCGAGCAATGTGAACGCGACTGCCAGTGCACTGGCGGCAAGCAGCCCGACGCGTTTCGCGGCGATGAGCAGCACGAGTATTGTTACAAGAAAGTGAAACAGGTAACCGACGGCCTGATAGACGCCGTAGTTGTCAAGACCAACAACCCGAAAGAGAATGAAGAAGATCGTCGCTGGCACCACACTGAGGTGACTGTTGTGTGGCGAGAGGAACGTATCAAGCGTGAACGACCACCGATTGATGACGAAGTTCCACTCGTCGTATTGAAATGTGCGTCCGTGCGAGATTGACGCAAAGCGATACCAGGCAAAGAGGAGTATCGGTACCCACACGGCAATCAGCCGTTGCCGTTCGGATCGCCGATGCCACCAGTCCAATGACTGATAACGCAGCGAAGTACCCGTCACGACTGCCGAGACTATCCCGCGGTCGGAGACAGATGGCCCGCCCTCACTAATAGCCTCGGTTGAAATGAAGCGAATGTTTGCCGCCGCGGTGTGCGCGGTGCTCTTCGGGGCTGGATGTGGCGCTAGCGGTGCCGACAAGTCTGCCCAAAATTCCGAACGCCGACAACGCCTGCTGCACCTGGGGAAGAAGATCGTGCTCCAAGAACGTCGAAATCTCACCTGCCTTGGCATGCATAATTCTGTAGATTCCAAAGTCCAATTCAGGTTGGTTAAGTTGAAACAGTTCGTTCAACTTGTCGAGCAATTTCTCGAACACGCCAGAGTCCCTTCGAATCTTTCTGACATCCCGGCTCTTAGACGACGAGTACGGTGATTGCCACCTGCAATTATGCCCCACGGCCGTTCGGTGGTTCCCATCGATGTATCATGAACGCGCTATTGCACCCGTGGGCGATTGCGACACCATGACACCATGGCAAGTAGATCATCAGTTGAGTTATCAAGCGGTCAGTTCGTATCGCCGAACGTGGACTTCTCTGGAATACATCGACGCATAGGCCACAAAGAGCTCGAAACTGTGCTTCGAGTGGTCATCACAAAACTCATACGGCAGATGTGCGAGGAGGGCGTCCAAGACATGGACCTCCTCCAGGATCCACGCCTCATCCGACTTGCGGTCGCGCGAGCGAAGTCAACTGGCGACCTGGGTCGTGCGCTCCGCGACTCGATAACAAGTTGACCTTGGCCCGTTGGGGTTGTTGTTGGCTCATCAGGGTCGTCTGAGAATTCCAGCGCACTCCCTATGTCGCCGTCTCGGTTGGCCACGATTATCAGACGCACACGCCGACGTTGCGGGTGAATCGACGGGGGCGTATCGCAGTCATCGACCGGGGCCGCGTATCCGCAAGTTTCAATTGCGACCATCGCATCTTCGCCGATCGCTGAGTGCAGACACGGTATCGAAAAGACACCTATCACACTCAACCTAAACCAAGGATGGTCCGAAAGAGCAACCGCTGGCTGGACATGTGATTGCGATTAGTCCAGGTAGCACGCGGTTCATTGTAGTTTGACAATTGTTCATTAGATGAAGTAAAATTGATAAACAGATGAAGTAAGCAGTGCTGCGACCACTGCGAGGGGTCCTCCATGGATCGGGTTGGCTCTGGGGTTCTTTGCCGAAAGATGTGGGTCGCTGTCATCTTTCTCGCGGTGATGCCTTCAGCGATCGCAACGGCAAGTTCCCCACCACCATCACCACCTGCCACATCACCACCTGCCACATCACCACCTGCCACATCACCACCTGCCACATCACCACCTGCCACATCACCACCTGCCACAACCCCACCT
>VGXN01000092.1 GCA_016873335.1 Phycisphaerae bacterium
AACGATTTCGCCACCGCTTTGAGGTCGACCCCACATTCATCGGCGAACTCGAGTCTGCAGGACTCGTGTTCAGCGGTCGCCATCCGAAACATCCGATCATGCAGATGCTTGAACTGCCCGTGAACGCACACCCCTACTTCATTGGCGCGCAGTTCCATCCAGAGTTGACGAGCCGCCCGTTGGTTCCACAACCCATGTTCATGGGCCTCATTGCGGCTGCAATCGCGCAGCGCGAGCCCGGCTTCGCGCAGTCCGAACTCGGTCGCCGATGGGTACGCACCACGTCGACCGCGAGCAGCACAAGCACGCCGCGCTCATGACTGACCTTGCGCGCACCGACGCACGCTCTCAGCGTGGCGTTCCCCTGCCCACCGCTATACTCCCTCGTTCGATTTCGGTTCCTCCTTGGCGATGTAGCTCAGCCGGTTAGAGCGAGGAATTCATAATTCTTAGGTCGGCGGTTCGAGTCCGCCCATCGCCATTGCCCCTCCAGAATGACCCATTCACCAGCGACCGACATTCTGCTGCAAGTCGCCCTGCGTGCGGAAGCGCAGCCGATCATCGACGGCGAGGCGCTCCGCCCAATCGGCCCAGTCGTAGCACACTGCCCTGCACAAGCATTCGCCAACTCGGTTGCCAACCGCTCCGTTGTGCTCATCACACACGGGTCAGATCCGCTGCACAAGTGTGATCGCATCGGACCAATCGCGGCCGCCACCACATGCGCGGCTGCGATCGCGCGGTTCCATCCTCGGCTGATCGTGAACATAGGAACCTGCGGCGGATTCCAGTCGCGCGGCGGTGCCATCGGCGACCTCCATTTGGCGCAGCGACTGGCCTTTCACGATCAGCGCGTGCCGATCGCGGGGTTCCGCGAGTTTGCCCGCGGCGAAACCGACGCGCCGCATTCCGACGCGCTGCGCGCCGAACTCGGCGCACTTGGCGGTCTCTGCTCAACGGGCGGCAGTCTCGATGCGACGCCGCAAGACCGGGCAATCCTCGATGAACTTGAGGCGCGCTGCAAGGACATGGAAGCCGCCGCGATCGCCCTCGTCGCGCGCGACTGGCAAGTGCCGCTGCTGGTCCTCAAGTGCGTGACGGACCTTGTGGACAACCCCGAGGCCGTTCAGGATGCGTTCCTGCGAAACCTTCGCCACGCGACGATGCAACTGGCATCCGCGACGGCCGCGCTGCTGCGATCCAACAACCTGCCGTGGTGAAACGCCCGATGCGCGACTTGAACGCGCGACCTCCAGTTTAGGAAACCGGTGCTCTATCCAACTGAGCTAATCGGGCAAGGTGCGCGAATCAGACGCGGTGCACCGGCGCATGGATCGCCGTCAAGGCTCTTCGTGATAGTCGCTGTAGCGCCCACCCGACGAGCGATCGATCTTGGCCTGCATGAAATAGAGCACGCACCAGCCCGCGAGGAACACCATCCAAATGACATTCGACAGAAGAACCAATTCCATGGGCGCATGATAGCGCGGCTCCGCTGTGGATACGGCCGCTTGGGGCATGCGCGCGCCCGTACGCTGCGCCTTCCATGGAGGAACCGCTCTTCCACATTGTTCTGTACCAGCCGCAGATTCCGCAGAACACGGGCAACATCGGTCGCACGGCGATGGCCACCCACTGCCGCCTGCACATCATCCATCCGATCGGATTCGACATGGACGAGAAGGCGCGGCGCCGCGCAGGGCTCGACTACTGGGAGCATGTGGACTGTGTCGAGCATGCATCGTGGGAGGCGTACCTCCAGTCGCAGCGCCCCAAGCGCCTCTGGCTCTTTACCACCCAAGGCACCCAACCGCACTGGAAAGCACACTTCCAACCGGGTGACCACCTGCTGTTCGGACAGGAACTCGGCGGTGTGCCAGAAACGGTCCATGCGTGGGTGGACGGCACCTTCGGCCGTGAGCACCGTATCGCGTTTCCAATGGTCGCCCAGCCCGAGGCACGCAGCCTCAATCTGGCAACGGCAGTGGCGTGCGGCGTTTATGAGGGACTTCGTCAGGTCACCACAGGAACGAACCGCCTCCCTGCCTCGTATCATCCCTGAGAGCTTCCTATGAAACACCCTGTTCCGCAGACCCTTTCGCGCTTGCCACGCGGCTTCACGCTCGTCGAACTGATGGTTGCCATCGGCATCATCATGGTGCTTGTCGCCATCCTGCTGCCCGCGCTCGGCAAGGTCTCGAACAAGGCGCGAATCACATCCACGACATCCACCATGAACGAGTTTGCCAAGGCGTGCGACGCGTTCTATGCGCAGTTCGGCTACTACCCCGGCATCGTGCCGGAGGAGATTCTCGCGAGCACACAAAACGCACCGATCAGCGGCACCGAGAACGCGCTCCTTCATCTCATGGGCGGTGCAGTGCGCGACGATGATCCTGCCTACGCGGCCGACATCGGCACCGTGCTCACTTTCGGTTCGGGGACGAACATTGTGCGGATCAAGGTGTCGCCCTTCAACATCGGCAAGGGGCCCCGTATCGAAGGCAAACAGTATGAATCCTTCTTCGCACCAAAGGACACGCAGCTTCGCGTCTGTCTCGGTCAGTTCGGTGAGACGGGCGTGCAACTCCCCGACCTGATCGATGCTTGGGGGCAGCCGATTGGCTATGTTCGCGCAGGTCGCCCAACGGGGCGCATCACGCGCGCGACGGAGTTCACACAGCCGACGAATGAGCCATACCCACAGTACTTTGTGGAGCCGCTGTTCCCCTACTGGCGCTCCACTGCACTCGGGGACCTCGGATTCGACCAAGTGGCGAATTCAGTCTTTATGACCGGGACAGTTGCAGACCGTGCCAACTTCTTCGCGCAACTGATTCGCAATCCGGCGATGGGCTCGTTCGCGACGCTCGCCGATGCTCAAGGTGGAACGCCGCGCGGCAAGTACTACATCTTCTCAGCAGGTCCTGATGGGATCTTCTTCGCCAAAACTGGTGACGGACCAACTCCTACGAGTGCAACGCTGAGTTTCACAGGCGCGGACGCACGACGCGCCGACATCACGAACACCTACAACGACATCATCGTCTCAGGCGGCGGCTGACCGATCCCTGAACTGTTGGCGGCAGCTCGAAGCCGCATCAGGATCCAGTCTCAAACTCAGTCTGGAAACTTGTAGTCGCCCTTGGGCGGATCGGCTGGCGGCGGCGCCTTGGGCGGTGCGCCTTGGCCACCAGGACGCCTGCGACCCTCACCTCCACCTGGAGGTCCGCCCGGGCGACCCTCGCCGCCCATCTCTCGCATCGCCTCGCGCATTTCTTCCAGAGTTTCCTTCACGGTCTCCTGCTGCTGCGGTGTGAGCACTGCCATCACCTGATCGCGCGCCACATCGAACTTCGGCATCGACGCTCGCAAACTCTGGATCTCTTCCATCATCTTCTTGCGGTCGCCGCTGGGCACGCCGTCAGGTCCACCAGGTGCGCCGCCAGGACCGCCTGCGCCGTCGGGTGCGCCGCCGGGTGCGCCGCCAGGTGCGCCGCCAGGTGCGCCGCCAGGTGCGCCGCCGGGCGCGCCGCCGGGCGCGCCGCCAGGTGCGCCGCCGGGTCCGTCAGGTCCGCCCGGTCTACCCTCGCCACGCTGAGGACGGTTGCCTCTCGCCGCGCGTTCAAGTTCCTGCATGCGCTCGCCGTTCTTCTTGCGCCACGCCTGCATCTCCTTCTCAAAGCTCGCCTTGATCGCATCGATCTTCGTGCGCTGCTCATCTGTCATCGATGAGTCCACACTCTTCAGCGCCGCCATGAAGAGCCGAGCCTCACGCCCGGGTGCAGCCTGCATCCCACCACGACCACCTTTGCCGCCCTTCTCGCCAAATCCGCCTTTGCCCTGCGCGGCATCGGGCGGCACAGGCGGACCCTTCAAGATGCCACCATCGCCGCCGCCAGCGGGTGCACCCTGCCCGGCGGGAGGAGCCGTTGGAGGACCCGCCGGAGGTGCCGGCGGGACTTGCCGCTGCTTGCTGTCGCCCTGCATCGCATCGTCATCGTCCATGGGTAGCGCCGACGCGGAGTGCGCGATGAACAGAAATGTCGCGGAAACTGCGAAGGCGGCCAGGGTCAAGGCAGTGGAACGGGGCGTGTTGGTCATGGTCATTGTGGGGGTCCTTTCACTTGGCATTGTCTCACATAGTACGGATCGGGACAGCCCCTTACCATCTTTCCCCCATGCCACTGACCGATGCCGATCTGCAATCCGCCCTCCGTACCGTGAAGGATCCCGATCTCGGCAAGGATCTCGTCACCCTCGACATGGTGCGCGGCGCGAGCATGCAGGGCGAGCGGGCCGTCATCGACATCGAACTGACGACGCCCGCGTGCCCGATGAAGGATGCCATCCGTGCCGACATCGAGCGGGCAGTCGCCGAACAAGCGCGCACTCGAAGCGTGACGCCACCAACGGTCGAGGTGCGCTTCACCGCGCGCGTGCGCGCTGCGGCGCGGCAGGGTCAGGGCGGCGGCAACCCACTGCCGCGCGTCCAGCACGTGATCGCCGTCGGTGCGGGCAAGGGTGGCGTCGGCAAGAGCACCATCAGTGTGAATCTTGCGGTCGGTCTCGCACGCATGGGCGCGCGCGTGGGGCTGCTCGACGGCGACATCTACGGACCGAGCGCACCGACCATGCTGGGGCTCGACGACTTGCAAGGCGCAGTTCGCGGCGAACTGTTGGTGCCATTCTCTGTGCATGGCATTGAGGCAATCACCATCGGCAAACTGGTCGACCCCGACAAAGCTCTCATCTGGCGAGGACCGATGGCGCATGGGGCGTTCAAGCAACTTGCCGTGCAGACGGACTGGGGCGATCTCGACTACCTGATCGTCGACCTGCCACCCGGCACGGGAGATGTGCCACTGACGCTCGCGCAGTTGCTGCCGCTCACGGGCGCGGTCGTCGTCTGCACTCCGCAGCGCGTTGCGCAGGATGATGCGCGGCGTGCAATCCGTATGTTCCAGCAGTTGCAGGTCCCGGTGCTCGGTGTCGTCGAGAACATGAGCGCTTTCATCGACGAACACGGCACGGTGCACGATCTCTTTGGTCGGGGCGG
>VGXN01000093.1 GCA_016873335.1 Phycisphaerae bacterium
GCCGTGGCGACGGAAGAGCATCTCGCGCAGGGGCGCATCCTGACGCCCTGCGAAGACATGCGGACTGCGCAGGAATCGTTTCGCGAAGCGGTCGAGATTGCCGATGTGTTGGTGCTCGGTCATGACAATGCGGTCTTGAACCCGCTGCGCGGCTCGGTGGGTCGAATGCCGACGGGCTTCGGTTCAGGCTGAACGCAACTGCGCTCGGATGGCGCATCGTGCGCGCCCGCTGACCTATGCTGTGAGACGAGACGTTCATGCACTCCCATACCGATAGAACCCGAAGCGCCACGGCCGTCGCGAGCCAACGCACGCTCTCCTCGGAGGTCGCCGATTCGCCGCAACGAGCCACGCCGCTGACAATTCGGTCGCTCTGGAAGATGATGCGCAGTGGTGAGCGCATCTCATGCCTCACCTGCTACGACGCGACGACGGCACGCTGGCTCGAGCAGGCAGGCATCGAAGTGCTGCTTGTTGGCGACACGGCGGGCGAGATGGTGCTGGGCTTTCCAAGCACGGTGCATACGCCGCTTGATTTCCTCATCACGCTCACCGCGGGCGTGAAGCGTGGTGCGCCCAACACGCTCGTGATGGCGGACATGCCGTTTCTGAGTTACCAGGCGGATGATGCGGAAGGCGTTCGCAACGCGGGTCGTTTCATGACCGAGGGCATGGCTGATCTGGTGAAGGTCGAAGTGGACCGCACCTTCGTGCCGCTTGTCGCGCGCATGTCACGCGCCGGAATCCCCGTCGTGGCACACATCGGATCGAGACCGCAACTGTCGAAGCAGCAAGGCGGATATTCCGCCGCGGGCAAGAGCTGTGTCGATGCGGTCGCGCTTCTTGACGATGCGCGCGCGCTCGTCGATGCGGGTGCGCAGATGCTGCTTGTGGAGGCGACGCCCGCCGAAGTGGCGGAGCAGTTGGTCCACGAATCGCCCATACCTGTGATCGGCTGTGGCGCAGGTCCCGCCTGTCACGGGCAGGTCGTCGTGCTTCAGGATCTGCTTGGTCTGACGGCGTGGCAGCCCGCATTCGCACTGCCCGCCATCGAGTTCGGTCCGCAGTTGCTTGCGGCGGCGCGGGGCTGGATGCAACGCGTGCGCACGAATGATCTTGGTCCGCATCCTTACACAATGACGGATTCACAGCGGGATGCGTTCGCCGCCGCAGCCGCGGCGAGGCGAAGCAGGTCCGCAGGGAGTGGCGGGACAACCTGATGCGCGTTCAAACGCTGCTGCCCGCTGCGGTCGTCGCGGTTTCGGCGGTGCTGGTGCTTGTGGTGACGCCACGCGCGATTCGATCCTTGACCATCGAGCAATCCGAGGCGGCGATGGCGGCGGCGCAAGAGCGCCTGTCCAAGTCGAATGTGCTGGAGGAACTCAATCAGGTCTCCCGTGATGTGGCGACGATCGTGGAGCCATCGGTCGTCTCGCTCAGCGCGGCGGGTGGGCGCGCAGCGCGCGGCGGGCGAGCGCTGGTGAACACCGGATCGGGTTGGATCTACGACGTGTTCGGGCATGTCGTGACGAACGGACATGTGGTGGATGGTGCGGAGCGGATTGAGGCGCAACTCCACACGGGGCAGATCGTTCCTGCGCAGCTCGTGGGAATCGACTTGAAGACCGACATCGCCGTCCTTCGTTTGGACATCGATGATCTGACGCCTGCGCGGCGTTCCATCGACATCCCCACGCAGGGCGACATGGTGTTCGCATTCGGTTCGCCCTTCGATTTCCGCTTCTCCATGAGTGCCGGCATCGTGTCTGGCATCGGGCGCAGCGCAGGGCTTGCCGATGTGGACTACGAGAACTTCATTCAGGTGGATGCCGCCATCAATCCCGGCAATTCGGGGGGACCGCTCACGGACATCTATGGACGCGTGATCGGCATGAACACCGCGATCGCCACGGGACGCGGCACGACGCTTGGTCAGGGACAGTTCGGTGGCATCGGCCTGGCGATCCCGATGGACATCATTGAGTTCGTCGTGGCACAACTGATTGAAAGCGGCGAAGTGGAGAAGGGCTTCTCGGGAATTGCAGTGCAGCCAGTCCGTTCGATCCTGCCGCCGCAGTTGAAGGATCCGCTGTTCCTCTGCATCAGTGAGCACTACAGCGGGGAGGGCGCCGTGGTGACGCGTGTCACTGCGGAAAGCCCCGCGGCGCGCGCGGGGTTGAAGGTCGGTGATGTCGTGGTCTCGATCGACGGCGTGCGGGTGAACAATGCGGAGAAGGTGCCGTCGATCGTCGGCACGCGTCGACCAGGCCAAGTCGTGGTCTTTGAGGTGTGGCGCCCAGAGCCAGCGCAGCAGCGCGGGAACGAGATGCGCTTCGAGGTGGAGTTGGCGAAGCGCGATCCGAAGATGGAAGCAGTCGAACTTGCTGACATCTTGCAGCGGTTCGGTCTCGCGGATCTCGTCACGGCGACGCCCGAGTCATGCGCAGCGCTTGGCGCACCGTATCGCCGCGGCGTGATGGTGCGCGAGATCACCGCTGGGTCGCGAATCGCGGGCGTGATCCCTGCGGGATCCGTGATCGTGGCGGTCGGTGGGCAGGCAGTGACCACCATCGAGGACTTTTATGTTCGGCTTGCGCGCGGCGCGGTGACGCCGCGTGGATTCGGTCGGTTGAGCGTGGTGCTCGGCGTGGCGCTGCCGTCGGGCGAGGTTCGTGAGATCGAACTGCCGCTCCGTTAGTTCCGGTGCGTTTCGCTTGTTTCACCGCGCTCCGCTAGCCTTCAGTCCATGTCGGCGCCACTGCTCCAGGTTGACGATCTGCACGTGCACTTCCCCGTTCGGCGCGGGCTGCTGCAGCGCGTCGTGGATCATCGGCGTGCCGTGGACGGCGTGAGTTTCGAGATCAAGCCTGGCGAGACACTCGGTCTTGTCGGCGAATCAGGCTGCGGGAAGACCACGGTCGGTCGTGCCATCCTGCGGCTGATTCCTGCGACGAGTGGGCGCGTCACGTTCGATGGCACGGATGTCTTCGCTCAGGGCGCCGTGCAACTGCGTTCACTTCGGCGGCAAATGCAGATCATCTTCCAAGATCCAGGCGGTTCGCTGAATCCGCGAATGCGCGTGGGCAGCATCATCGGTGAGCCGCTCGAAGTGCACGGCATCGTGCCGCGGGAGCAGGTTCAGCAGCGCATTGGTGAACTGCTCACGCGCTGTGGCCTCTGGCCAGGTGCCGCCGATCGGTATCCACACGAATTTTCAGGTGGGCAGAAGCAGCGCATCGGCATTGCGCGCGCACTCGCGCTCGAGCCGCGGCTGATCGTCTGCGACGAGCCCACCAGTGCGCTCGACGTGTCGATCCAGAGCCAGGTGCTCAATCTGCTCGCCGATCTGCAGCGCGAGTTCAAACTCTCGTACCTCTTCATCAGTCACGACATGGCTGTCATTCACCACGCGTGCCAACGGATCGCCGTGATGTGGAACGGCAAGATTGTCGAGCATGGAACGCGCGACGAGGTGATCCACGCCCCGAAACACCCCTACACGCAGGCGTTGCTCTCTGCGGTGCCCGAGCCCGATCCGCACCGCCGCCGCGATCGCGTCAAACTTGAGGGGATGCGGATGTGAGCGCGGCGCCCGTCGGATCGAGGCGTGCAGCGCTCTGGCTGATGGGCGTGTTCATCACGCTCGCGCTCGGCGCGTTCATCTGGGGTTTCGCGGTCGTCGATGAGGTCCGTGCGCGCGCGAAGCGTGTGGATGTGGCGTTGCGTTCCACTGCATGGGCGTGTCTGGTGTACGCGGATCAGGAACAGGTGTGGCCCGCCTCGGACGAGGCGTTGGCTGACGCGAGCGCGGTCTGGCAAGAGACGCGTCTGCCGAGTGATGGCAGCTGGCCTGGCACCCGTGACGAGGCGATGCACGGCGGGGCGGCGATCGATTCGGCGGAGGTCGCGCTGAAGCTGGTGGGGTTGAACGCCAGCCCAGATGGGGCGCCGCCCATTCTGCACACGCGCGGGAATCCCAGCGGAATCGGTACCCTTGCGGAAGTCAACGGTTGGCTCGCTGCGCGCGGGAAGTCACTGCCGAAGCCGAAGCCGACGACAGGAGTGCCGAGCAGCCGATGAGCAGCCCGCAGCAGGACAGCGTGATCACGAAACCGCCCGCCGCGTCGCAGACGGATTCGCCAGCGCCGACGGTCAGTGCAGGGCAGGCGCGAAGCGAGTTCCCCGAGCAGCCATTTGTGGATGTGATGTGCGGTGCGTCACGCATCACGAAGCAGGTGCTCGATCACGGCTTTGTCGCGCTGGTCGATTGCATGCCGCGGCTTGCGCCTTCGGGCAAGACCGCCGACGCCGCAATCGTGCAGGCGGCGCGCGTGTCTTACGGAGAGGGCACCAAGCAGGTGAATGAGGATCGCGGTCTCATCCGCTATCTGCTGCGGCATCGCCATACCACGCCCTTCGAGATGGTCGAGTTCAAGTTCCACATCGCGATGCCGATATTTGTGGCTCGGCAGTGGATCCGCCATCGCACTGCGAATGTGAACGAGTACAGCGCGCGCTATTCGATCGTGCCTGACCGTTTCTATCGTCCGACGGTCGAGTCCGTTCGCGCACAGAGCGCGTCGAATCGGCAGGGGGGCGATGGTCTGGTGGATGCCGGCACCGCGCAGGACTTTCTGCTGCTGCTCGACCGTGCGGAGGCGCTCTACAAGGACTACATGTCGCTGACGGAGAAGGGAGTGGCGCGGGAGTTGGCGCGTGCCGCGCTGCCTGTGTCGGTGTACACGGAGTGGTACTGGAAGTGTGATCTGCACAACCTCTTCCACTTCCTGTCGCTCCGCATGGATTCCCATGCGCAGTATGAAATCCGCGTCTTCGCGGAGGCGATGTACGAACTCATCAAGCCGATTGTGCCGCTGTCGTGCGAAGCGTTCGTGGACTACCGCCTTGGTGCGATGCATCTCACGCGGCTCGAGATCGATGCGATTCGCTCGGGAGTGCCGATCGCCACGACGAACAAGCGTGAGATCGGGGAGTTCGAGGAGAAGTGCGAGCGGCTTGGGATCACGCCGCCGCGCGGTAGCGCTTAGAAC
>VGXN01000094.1 GCA_016873335.1 Phycisphaerae bacterium
ACGCTGACCACCGCCGTGCAGATCAGTTGGACGGGTGTCGTGAATGCGACCAACTACCGTGTCTATCGGGACGGCAGCGAGCAGCCGCTCGCAACAACCGCGCAGGCATCGTTCTCCGATACGTCTGCGGTTCCCGGACAGCAGTACACCTACCTGGTGCGGGCGGTGATGGGTGGCACCGCATCGGCGGAGAGCAACAGCGATACGGGCTTCCGAAATCTCTTGCCGCCTGCAGGCGTGAGCGCATCCGATGGAACGTTCACGAGCCGAGTGGAAGTGAGTTGGCTGTCGGCGTTGGGTGCAACGCAGTATGAAGTCCTGCGCTCACAAGGCGGCGCAAGCGCTGCGGTGATTGCGACGATCGGAGGGCAGGGTGGGGGTCCGCCTGCGCTGGGTTACTCGGATGAATCCGTTGTGCCCGCTGTGCAGTACTCGTACAGCGTTCGAGCGCGCGGCGCTGTTGGTGTAAGCGCCGCAAGCGCGGCGAATAGTGGCCACGCCGGGCTGCCACCACCTGCAGCAGTCAGTGCCACAGACGGCACTCTCGCAGCTGGTGTTCGCGTGACATGGCAGGCATCGGCTGGTGCGACGGGGTACCGAATCTTCCGCAGTTCGGGGGCAGCAACGCCCATACAGGTTGGATCGGTCACGGCGCCAGTTGTCTCGTTCGATGACAACACGGCTGTGGTCGGCACGCTCTACACCTATGCGGTGCGCTCCGTTGGGGCGCAGGCGGGGAGTCAGAGCGCCTTGAGTTCTGGTGACGGCGGACACCGGCTCCTGCCTGCGCCGCCCAATGTGCAGGCGAGCGATGGGACCAGTGCGGCTCACGTGCTCGTGACATGGAGTGCGCTGAGCGGCGCGACCGGGTACCGCGTACTACGCAGTCAGGCGGGCGGAACGCCGACCATGATTGCATCGGTTTCTGGGACGACTTCGTTCCAAGATGCGTCTGCCGTCGCGGGTACGGTCTATTCGTACACGGTCCGAGCGATTTTTCAGGCAGGGGAGTCGTCGCCGAGCCAAGCGGACAGCGGGTTCCGTGGGCTTCCGCCACCCACCGTCGTTTCGGCATCGGATGGATCATCGATCTCGCACGTCGAAGTGATATGGGGCGCCGTGCCCGCCGCGACGGAGTACCGAGTGCTTCGAACGCTCGGCAGCGCGCAGCCGACGCAGATCGCGGTGGTCTCCAGTGGCACGTCGTTCAGCGATGCGAGCGCTCTGCCAGGCGTTGCCTATGCCTACTCAGTCCGCGCGGTCGTGCTGGGGGCTATGTCGGCAGCGAGTGTTGTCGATATGGGCTTCCGTCAAGTCATGCCCCCGATTGGGTTGGCGGCGACGGATGGAACGTTCGCGAGTGGTGTGAAACTGACTTGGAGCGCGGCTGCGGGCGCTGCGGGTTACTCCATTGAACGCGCTGGGCAGGGATCATCGAGCGAGCCGCCTGTGCAGATCGCGCAGATCGGCAACAGCCTGACATACACCGATGCGACAGCGCTCGGTGGAACCGTGTACGCGTACACGGTGCGTACGCGTGGCAGTGCGCCAGGCAGCGTGAGTGTGCCGAGTACCTCCGATACTGGACACCGCCCATTGACCGCGCCGCTTGGTGTGCAGGCTTCCGATGGCACTTCGGCTGAGTCGGTTCAGGTGACGTGGACAACCGTCAATGGAGCGACTTCGTACGACATCCTTCGTGCGATTGGCGCCGCAACACCGCAGCCTGTCGTGCAGGGATTGGCCGAGCCGCCGTTCACAGATTCCACGGCTGCCGCTGGGGTGGCGTTCAACTACTTCGTTCGGGCCGCCAGTGCCGCAGCGACATCACCGTTGAGCGCGCCAAACAGCGGATACCGCCAGGTTCCGGCACCGGTGAATGTGCAGGCAACGGATGGCGTTTCGAGCACAGGTGTGACGGTGACGTGGAATAGCGTTGATGGAGCGGTCGGATACCGCGTCTTCCGTGCGACGCCAGTGGGATCGACCTTCGGGGCGCCGACCCAGATCGCATCGGTCGGAACGGTGCTCACGATGACCGACACGACGGCTGCTCCCGGCATGCTCTGTCAGTACACCGTGCGCGCTGCGGGCGCACCTGCTGGAAGCATCAGTGCGCCGAGCGCTGCGGACACTGGATTCCGCGCGCTTGCGGGAGTTGCTTCGCTGCAGGCCACGGACGGGACGCACACCGATAAGGTCGTTCTGACTTGGGGCGCGGTGACCGGCGCGACTTCCTACCGAGTCTTCCGCGATGATGGCAGCGAGCCAATTCAGTCGGGTATCAGTGGAACCACCTATACCGATAGCGCATCGTTGCCTGGCGTATTGCACCGCTACCGAGTGCAGGCAGTTGCATCGAGCGGTGGATCTGCTCCGAGTCCGGAAGATGTCGGATATCGCAATGTGCTCGCGCCGACGGGCGCGCAAGCGAGCGATGGTGCGTTCACAGACCGCATCTCTGTGTCGTGGAACGCAGTGGTCGGCGCGGTGGATTATCAGGTGTTCCGCAGTGGAACGACGGCTGCGATTGCGGCTGTCACAAGTACATCCTTCGATGATGTGCCCGCAGGCGCGGCACCTGTTGCAGGCGTTGCCTACACCTATTCGGTGAAGGCGCGCGGACAAGTTGGCGTGAGTGCCGCGAGCATCGGCAACGCTGGCTACCGCAGTTTGCCTGCGCCGCTGAGCGTCGCTGCGTCGGATGGCACGAGCACGGCGCATGTGCGGGTGACATGGAACGCGGTGCCGAGTGCAACGGGATACCGCGTTCGTCGCGCGGCGGCTGGTGGTGCGTTCAGCGATATCGCCACGCTGAGTGCGGTCACGACCTACGACGACACAAGCGCTTCGCCGGGCGTTGTCTTCCAATATGCGGTCGCTGCATCCACGAGTGCGGGCGTCTCCCTCGTGAGCGAGCCTGACAGCGGTCATCGCCAGCTCCCCGCACCCATCAATGTGCAGGCGACCGATGGTTCGTTCACGGAGCATGTGCAGGTCACATGGAATGCGCTTGTGGGCGCTGTGAGTTACGAACTGTTCCGCGCAGTCGGCAGTGCGACGCCTGAGCCGCTGGCGTCCGTCGGCAGTGTCACATCCTTCAGCGATGCGACCGCTGCCCCAGGGGTGACGTACTCGTACTCGCTTCGCGGGATCGGTGTGGCTGGACCATCCGCGACAAGTGCGTCCAATACTGGATTCCGACAGGTGTCTCCGCCCACGAGCGTTGCCGCAACCGATGGCACGCTTGGAACAGGTGTCTCCATCTCGTGGAATGTGTCCGCTGGCGCAACGGGCTACCGCCTCTTCCGCTCGCTCGCATCCGCAGGATCAACGGGCACGCCTGCTCAGATCGCAGTGGTGGGTGCGGTCAGCACCTACCTCGATTCGACGGCGATTCCTGGAACCGCGTACCTCTACAGCCTGCGGGCAACGGGTGCACCGTCAGGCAGCCTGAGTGCGTTCAGCGTGAGCGACGCGGGCTTCCGTCTGCTCGGGGCACCCACAAATGTGAACGCGTCCGATGGACAGTTCATTGATCGCGTCGCACTGTCGTGGACGGCGAGCACCGGGGCGGCGAGTTACCAAGTCTTCCGCAGCGATTCCGAGGCACCGCTTGCCGCAGCCGTCGTGGGAACCACCTACAACGACACCACCGCGCTGCCAGGCGCACGGTTCACCTACACGGTGCGTGCAGTGGGTTCGGCTGGACCATCGGCGGCGAGCGCGCCGACCGATGGGTTCCGTCAACTCGCTGCGCCAACGGGCGTTCTTGCGAGCGACGGTACGGCTCTCGACCGAATCGAAGTGCGCTGGAACGTCGTGCTCGGTGCCACGGCATACGACGTGTTCCGAAGTGGCACGAGTGCCGCGATTGCGCAGGTCGCGGGCGCATCGTTCGATGATTTCGTGGCGGCGGGCGTTCCCGTGGCGGGGACTGCCTACACCTACACGGTGCGCGCACGCACCGAAGTTGCGCAGAGTGCCCTGAGCACGGGCAACAGTGGATTCCGCAGCTTGCCGCCGAGCGCGCAGGTGAGTGCGACCGATGGAACGCTGCCGGCCGTTGTTCGCGTGTCGTGGAGCTCTGTGCCGGGCGCATCGGGTTACCGCGTGCGCCGCGGACTGAGTCAGTCGACGATGACCGATCTTTCGACGGTTGGGCCGGTGAGCAGCTACGACGATGCGTCTGCAGTGACGGGCGTGCTCTATCAGTACTCGGTTGCAGCAACAACGGCTGCGGGCGTGTCGCTGTCTGCGCTGCCCGACGCGGGTCACCGACCGCTTGCCGCTCCCGTGACGTGCAACGCATCGGATGGCACATCCGCCGATGGAGTGACAGTGGAATGGTCGACGGTTGCGAATGCAGTCGGATACCGCGTGCTGCGTGCGGAGGGGAGCGAGACTGCGGTGGAGTTTGAGTCGGTCGGTACAGGACTCAGCTTTGTCGACACGACTGCGGCTCCCGGCGTGTCCTACAACTACCGAGTGCGCGCCACAGGCAGTGCGCCCGAGGTGGTCGGACTGCTGAGCCCGGTGAACGCAGGCTTCCGACAGTTGGAGGCTCCCGAAGCGGTGTCTGCTGGTGATGGAACGCTCGAGACGGGAGTTGCGGTGTCGTGGCAGGAGAGCATCGGCGCTGCGAGCTATCAGGTGTTCCGAAGTGGTACGACGGCTGCACTTGGGACGGTGACGGCACCGATCACATCGTTCCTGGATACGGGCGCGACGGTCGGCACGCGGTTCACCTACACGGTGAGGGCACTTGGGTCGTTCACGGCAGCTGTGAGCGCTGCAAGTGTTGGGGATTTCGGTCACCGCAACCGCGCAGGTCCAACGAATGTGCAGGCTTCGGAGGACATTCTTGCGCATGTGCGTGTGACATGGACGCTGGCTGCCGCAGGAACGCCCGCGGTGAGCGGCTACGAGATTCGCCGTGTACAGGGCGAGGAGACGCCAGTTGTGCTG
>VGXN01000095.1 GCA_016873335.1 Phycisphaerae bacterium
CGGCGGTTGGGGCGCATGCCCGACCGGCTGATGCAAGTCAGTTGAAAGGAAGGACCGCCTGCGCGGTCTGGACGAGAACAAGGTGATTTGAACAAAGGGTCCCTCGGCAATGCCGAGGGACCCTTTTCCATTTCGCGCGCCTTCGGCGCACACAATCCGCGCGCCTTCGGCGCACACAATCCGCGCGCCTTCGGCGCACACAATCCGCGCGCCTTCGGCGCGCGCAATCCTCGCGCCTTCGGCGCGACTGGTCCGCGCGCGCACTCGGCATGCACCCTGCTGGGGCTCAGACAGCTCTCGCCTGCTCCACGGACCTGCGGTCCGCGTTCGCAGGCTCGAGAACTCGCCCAGCAGGGGATGCCTCGTGCGCGCGCGGACGGTGGCACATTGGCGAGAAAGCGGGGGGGTGGGTGTGGAAAGTGGCGCAAATGAAGCGTGTTTGACTTGCCGCGGGTCGGGGGTGGGATATCTTGCAGCACGGGAGTTTGCCCGGGTTCGCAGGCTGCGCGTCGCACAGAGCGGAGTATCACCCAGTGCAAATCGATCGCCGTCCGTCAATCTTCAATTTCCTACTTGTGGGTGTGTTGCTTGCAGTACTCGGTGGCGGCGAGCGCGCCGCGGCGCAGTGCGCGGCGGCTGATATCAACAACAACGGCGTTGTGGATGGGACAGATCTCACTGAACTGCTGTCGGCGTGGGGAACCAACAACGCGGATGCGGACATTGACGGTAGCGGCGTGGTGGGCGGTACGGACTTGACGGCACTGCTTGCGTCGTGGGGGCCGTGCGTGCCAGGCGTGCCTGCCTGGGCAACGCTGCTTGAGGCCGCGCCGAACCCCAATGTTGTCACAAGTGCAAGCCTTCGGCAGGCGATCACGGCAACCGGCCTGCCATGGCGCGTTCGCGATACGGCCACGCAGATCGAGATGATGCTGATCCCACCTGGCACATTCAACATGGGCTGCAGCGCGTCGCAGTCGTATGGGTGTTTCGGCAATGAGAACCCCGTCCACCAAGTGACACTGACAAACGCGTTCTATCTGGGTCGGTACGAAGTCACGCAAGCGCAGTGGCAGGCGCGTATGGGATCGAACCCGAGCTCCTTCCAAAGCGCGAGCACGCAGGTACCCCAAGCCCAAGTCCCGCAGCGACCTGTGGAGCGGGTGAGTTGGAACACGATCCAAGGCTTCCTGAGCCAGACGGGCATGCGACTACCGACGGAAGCGGAGTGGGAGTACGCGTACCGAGCCGGCACAACAACGGCGTTCCACGGCTACACGGGGCAGCTGAGTGGCACGAACGACGACAGCCTGCTTGGGGACATTGCGTGGTTCTTTAGCAACGCGAACAGCCAGACGCGCCCAGTTGGCGGCAAACTCGGCAACGGGTTCGGCCTGCACGACATGTCGGGCAATGTGTGGGAGTGGGTGAACGACTGGTACGGCAACTATTCGGCAGGCGCGCAGACCAACCCGCAGGGGCCGTCGTCTGGCTCGTTCCGTGTGTTGCGCGGCGGCGGCTGGGACTTCGACTCCGACCTCTGTCGCGCGTCGAGTCGCTACGGCTTGGACCCCGATTCCTCCTACTTCAATATCGGGTTCCGTGTCGCCAGGACTCCGTGAATTCCATCTCCCATGTTTGATTTTCCTTTTCCTCATTTCCGATTTTCCTTTTCTTCTCTTTCTGATTTCTGATTTCTGAAGTCCGATTCCGACCTCTGCGATTTACTCCGCGCGCGCGACCGCGCGCTGCGGAATCGAACGACAACACCGCACGAGCCGAACCACACCCCGCGTGTGGGCTGCGGCATGCCTGTGCCGGGCGAGTTCTCGAGCCTGCGAACGCGCGGCGCAAGCCGCGTGGAGCAGGCGAGAGCTGTCTGAGCCCCGGCACGGCTATGCCGCAGCCCGCTGGCGTGGGAATGTGCTCAGCCGCGCAGCGGCCATGCCGCAGCCCCCTGGCGTGGGAACGATCGCTGCGCGATCTGGACCAGGCTCTGGCTGGGGGTAGATAACCAAAAAACATGAACAGGCAGTGCATGATTTTTTGCAATGCGCTCGGACTGGGTTATGTTGACGTTGACAGCAGAGCCCTCCCGAGTGGGGAGGTGCGCTGTTTCTGCGTGTCGGCTTTGGTGCGGTCACATTGTTTGGATTTCCGTCCAAACATCCAAGAGGAATCTCCATGCGTTCAGTCTCTCTCACAACCGTGTTGGCATCACTCGCAGCGTCCGCTTTGACGACCGCCGCGTGGAGCCAGTGTGATGTTACGCCCCCGTCTGGCACTCTCACGCTGGACAACAACCAGTGTGGTGCCACGCCTGATGCGAACGGCGGTTGCAACGCGTCGCCAGCGGTGTTCAGCGACCTCGGCTCGATCGGCAGCGGCGCAACAATGACCGTGGCCGGAAAGATGGGGCTCTACATCCCGTCAGGGGCAACGACATACACAACCCGCGATCTTGACTGGTATCTCGTGTCCGCGCCAGCTGGAACGCTGCAAGTGTCGCTCACGACCCAAAATTCGGGAGCGACGGGTCAACTTCCGAACTCCATCATCTTCATCAAGAAGAATGTTGGTGCTGATCCATGCCTTGGCAACTTTGATGTCGGTTTTCAGAGCACCGCATGCCCCCATGTGCAGTCGATCACTGCCGCAGCGGGCACGCACATGATCGTGGTGACTGTTCCCTTTGACACGACCGCAGGGACCACCACGGCGCAGGCATGCGGCACATACCTCATGACACTGACGCATACTCCACTGCAGTTCGCGGTGTGCGGCACATCGACAGAGTCGTGCACCGCCGCACACAGCACGGGCGGCTGCAATCTGCCTGGCTGCTGCGATCAGGTGTGCAGCTTCAACCCGCTGTGCTGTGACATCGCTTGGGATCAGGGCTGCGTGGACACGGCCGTTGATCAGTGCGGTCTCTTCATCTACTCCTGCGCGCCGCCAGCAGGAGCACCTGCAAACGACTGCGCCATCAGTTCCCAGTTGATCACCGTCGGGCAGCAAAACGTGATCGCCAACAACCAGAACGCTGGCACTGACGGCCCTGGTCCAGTCGCGAGCGCGTGCGCTGCCGCCATGGGAAAGGATCTTTGGTACACGATCAAGGCTCCGGGAAACGGCGCCTTGACGCTCACCACCTGCCCGACAGGCGATGCGACCACGGACACTGTCATCGAGGTGTACGGACTCGGTCTGGATCCTGTCATGACAGCGTCCCGCGCCCAGAGTTTGCCCGACCTCTTCATTGGGTGCGTGGACGACACCTGTGGCATCGTGGCAGGTCCAAGCGCATTCACCCTGATCGACGCGGTGCAGGATGAGTTCTACCTAGTTCGAATCGGTGGTTGGTACGACGAGACGGCCGGTGGAGCAAACACTGCCGATGTCTTCGCCGTCACGGTCGAGACATCATTCGAGTATGTTGTGTTCACAACGGGGTCGCAGCATTACATCGTGGCCAGCGGCGCGAACACCAATCTCGGTCTCTCGTCGGGATGCGTTTCGGCGACCCTGACGCAGCGGTGGCTGGCGCAGCCGTTCTCGGTTCCGTCGACTTCCGCAAGTTGGGATGTCAAGCGCATCACCGCGAAGGGCTTCGTGCCCGCTGGAACAACCAACGCAAACCTGAACTACACCGTGTGGCGCCGTAACAGCGGCAATCCCGCACCTGTGGCGGCGGATCAGTTGGTGGCTGGTTCCGTGGCGTTCCCAGTGCCCTACGACAACGCCGCGGATGATGCCGCGACTGCATCTCATGACATCGTGACCAACTTCTCGCTCAACAGCGGCGACTATTACCTCACGGTGTACGGCTCGAGTGATGGCTGCCCGACGACCCTCTCCAACTTTGCGTGGTTCATCAGCGCATGGGAGGGCATCAATCTGATTGATGCACAGGGCGCGCATACATGGCGATCCGCCACCTTCCCCACGCCGGGCTTCGCGCGGTACACGCTTCCAGCCCAATACGTGCAGCAGCCGAACGCAGATCCGAACGACCTGTACAACACGGCGTTCGACATCTTTGGAGCACCAACTGCAGCCCCAAGCTGCCCAGCTGATTTCAATAACGACGGCGTGCGCAACGGTTTGGACCTCACCGTGATGCTCTCCTCTTGGGGAACCCCAGCCGGCGATGTCAACGGCGACGGCACCACCAACGGGTTGGATCTCACGGTCCTGCTCAGCGGTTGGGGCAACTGCCCAGGCTGATTTCGTACGAGCAGACGGAAGGGCCGCCTGCGCGGTCTGGACGAGAACAAGGTGATTTGAACAAAGGGTCCCTCGGCAATGCCGAGGGACCCTTTTTCCATCTCGTGCGCCTTCGGCGCGACTAATCCGCGCGCTCGGCGCGCATCATCCGTGCCCCTTCGGCGCGACTGGTCCGCGCGCGCCCTCGGCATGCACCCTGCTGGGGCTCAGACAGCTCTCGCCTGCTCCACGGACCTGCGGTCCGCGTTCGCAGGCTCGAGAACTCGCCCAGCAGGGGATGCCTCGTTTCGCGCGCGGGCGGTGGCAGAGTGGCGAGAAAGCGGGGGGGTTGGTGTGGAAAGTGGCGCAAAGGAAGCGTGTTTGGCTTGCCGCCAGTGGGGGCGTGGTAAACTGGGGCGTGTTCGGTCGGGTTTCGAAGGCTGCCTGCGGTAGCAGGCAGGTGCGACTCAATGCCGAGTGATCACCGTTCATCATTTGTCTCCGTTCTCCTGACCGCCGGGCTACTTGCCGTGCTCGGCGGCGGCGAGCGCGCCGCGGCGCAGTGCACGGCTGCTGATATCAGCGCCAACGGCGTTGTGGATGGCACAGATATCGCCTCGCTGCTGTCGGCGTGGGGAACCAACAACGCGGATGCCGACATCAATGGTGACGGCGTAGCGGGCGGCACAGATCTGACGGAACTCCTCGCATCGTGGGGCCCATGCGTTTCCGTTCCATCGTGGGCAACACTGGTCGAGG
>VGXN01000096.1 GCA_016873335.1 Phycisphaerae bacterium
CGTGGAGCAGGCGAGAGCTGTCTGAGCCCCAGCAGGGTGCATGCCGAGGGCGCGCGCGGATGATGTGCGCAAGTTGTGCGACTCGAGCGCGCGGATGATGTGCGCAGGCTGTGCCAGCGGCGGTGTCGCGCCCCGTGAACGCAAGCGTCGCAACTTCCGCGTCGCCGATCCGCGCGTGCGTTCCGTCCGCAACGAGAGTCCGCAGCGGACAATCGGTGCCGCGCTCAGGCGCGAGGGCGGTCGAGGAACTTGAACAACACGCCGTATAGCACGAGCGCCGAAAGCACGCCGATCAGGAAGTCCGTGGCGGCAACCATGACGGCGGTGTAGATCATCAGGCCGACATGGAAGCGATTGTGCTTCCAAACCTCCAGCACTTCCGCCTTCTTGACCATGTTGGAGGCGACAAACATGAGGATGCCGCCGATGCAGGCCATCGGCACCAGTTCGAGCCATTGGGCGAGGAACATCGCCAGCAGGAGTTTGAGCGCGAACTTGAATACGCCGGCCAGCGGCGAGATGGCGCCGACCTTGATGTTGGTGGCCGTGCGGGCGAGCGCGCCGGTGTGGGGGAAGCCGTTCACGAGCGGAACGATGATCTGCACCCAGCCCTGCCCCCACAACTCCTTGTTCGGGTTGTAGGGTGTACCGCGGTTGTCCGCCAGACGGTCCGCCATGCGCGAGCAGAGCAGGCTCTCCACGCCGGAGACGAACACGATGGCAACGACGTAGTAGCACAGGTCGAAGAGCACCTTGCCGTTGAGTTCGAGCCAACCGGGTGGCGTGAATTGCAGCAGGTCCTCCGGGATGGGGCCATACTTGTCCGTGATCCGCACGAGGCTGTACTCCGGCCAGTAACGGGAGACCACCACCGAGATGCCGGTGGCCAGCGCCAGCGCGATCAAGGGCGCGGGGATGAACTTGGAAATCTTGAGCAGCGTCTTGAAGGTGAAGAATGTCAGCGCCGCGATGAAGAGGGCGAAGAAGCTGATTTCGTCGGAGTGTCGGAACACGCCGCTGACCTTGTTGATCAGGCCCTGACCGACCTTGGCCTGGATGCCCAACACCAGTTCGAGTTGCGAGAGCGCGATGTAAACGGCGATGCCGATGGTGAACCCGACCACGATGGAGTCCGGCACTTTCGCCACGATGCGTCCAAGCCGCGCCACTCCCATGACCAGCAGAATCACGCCGGAGATCAAACTGCACCAAATGAGGAAATCATGATTTGGATTTTCCTCCGTGCCGCCGTACGCAGTCGAGATCGCAAGGATCACTGGGATGAACGCCGCGGTCGGCCCGTACACCTGATACTTGGAGCCGCCAAAGAGCGCCCCCACCAGGCCGGCCACCGCGCCTCCCACGATGCCCATCGCGGGCGGCAGCCCAGATGCCATGGCGAATCCCATTGCCATCGGGATCGCCACCATCGCCACGATCAACCCGGCGGCGAAATCACGGAACACATTCATCCGCCAGTCGCCCTTGCGGAGGTCCTCGTACCGGCCGTCAACCGGGTTCAGGTAGTACTTCAAGCGTTGCCAGATGGAATCGGGTGTGCCAGCAAAACGCTGTTGCACGGTGGGCGTGTTTTGTTGGGTCATGGGTGGGTTGGTTTTAAAAAAGTTCTTGCCTTCTCTCAACCTGTCGCAGCAACCAGCGCGCCCCCTGCGTGCTCGACATCTGGAGCGCGGGTTGGCTCAAGTGAAAGGGCGCCGACGGAGGCGAGTTGGCTTCGATGCACAGGCGTCGTTGGGTCGCGGCGGAAGGACATCGCAAAGCTCAAAAGTAGGCGTCGAAGACTACCTAGGACAGGATGAATGGGCAACTTGCCCCGAGATGGGAACAGCTGACTTGCTGAGGGAATCTCCCAGCAGCTTTCCAACCACACCTGATTCAAGAGTCCGCCCGCCCCGCCGCTCGGCATGACCGCCTTGTTCGGCATCCCCTAACGGCCGCGCGGCTGACCCGGCTGACCTGGCTGACCCGGCTGGTTCGGCGGCGGCTGCTGGCGCTGCCGTGCGCTGGGCGTGCCTTCGCGCGGCGGGCTGGTGACGGCAACAAGCCACGCGCCGTCTTTGAGTTTCACTGCGCCGGGGTCCGCGCCAGGAACTCGTGGCGAACCCGCGACCGATTCCCACTTTGCGCCGTCCCTGCTCGTGACCGGCCACGGCCCTGGCCCAGTGCCGAAGAATGCCAACCGCTCGCCGTCGCTCTGCATGTTGCCAAGCCATCGGTTCTGGCCGGGCATCGTCACGTCCGCAACGCGCTCGAACTTCAGCCCATCCTTGCTCACGGCGTGATAGCCAACGCCGCCCCGCGGCGGCTCGCGGCGCTGCTGGCTCGTACGCATTTGCTCCGGCGTGCCGTTGTCCGGCACGATGAGGTGGAACACGCCGCCGTGCAGCGCCGCCGCGCAGTCAATCACAACGCGCCCTTCAAGTGCAAAGCGCACACCGGGCTCGAACTCGTAGTTCACGCCGTCCTTTCCAACCGCCGAGTAGATCGCCGGCACGCTGCGCGTGAAGTCCGGGCTGCGATTGGAGGTGAAGTAGATCCGCACGCGCCCGTCCGGCAGCGGCACCAGCGTCGGATCGAACGGCCGTGCGAGTCCCGCCTCCATGCCGGTGACCGTGATCGGCTCCGGCTTGGTCCAGGTGCGCCCCTCGTCGCTGGAGAAGCAGACAGCCACGCGGTCGAAGTTGCGGTCGTTGTCCGCCGGAAAGTGCTGGAAGGCCGCGATGATCCGCCCGTCCGCCAACCGCGCGAGCGTCGGCACGCCCGCGCGTGAGAAGGTCGCCAGCGACCGCGTCTGGCCGGGATCGAGCCGCTGCACGAGCACATCGTTGTCCCACGGGCCGGGCTGGTTCGTGCGCGGCGAGGCGGGGCCAGCACCGGGTTGCGGACCGGGGCCCGGGTTGACCGGTGGCTCGCTCCGCGTGACCGTCGTGCGCTGCGCCGCCGCGTTCGCCGACGGGCTGAAGCGCAGGATGCGCGTGCTGAACTTGAACTCACCCACCCACAGATAGCCGCCGCCCCACGCCACGGAGCCGGGCATGAAGAGCTTGCTGCGACTGAGGCCGGCGCTGCGATCCATTTCGTCCGCAGCGCCGAGTGATGCGTTGGCAGGCGTTCCCGCAAGCGCGTCCTCGACGCGGTCCCACACCTGCACGCGATGGTTGCTGCGGTCCGCCACGAAGAACTTGCCATCCGCCGCGAGTGCGTCGCCAGGCAGGTTGAACACTCCCGCGCCGCCGATGCGGATCGGTCGGCTGTCCGCGCCGAGTTCCTTCACCGACCACACGTGCACTTCCTGACCCTCGAACGGCGCGGCGCACAGATGATTCCCGTCGCTGTTGAGCCGGCCAGGGTTCGATATGTCGAGCGTCAGTTTCGGATCGCTGTCCGCATCGGGAACTCCGTCCCAGACATAGATGCGGTTCGCCTGCCGATCCGCGAGATAGAAGTACTGCGCATCCATGGCCACGCCAGTCAGTTCACGCAACTCGACGCTGCCGATGCGCCCGCGCAGCGTCACATCGGGCAGTTCGCCCTTCAGCGGCAGCTTCCGCCAGATGAAGACCGTGTCGCGGCCGGCGAGCGCGAGGGTCTTGCCGCTCGCGGCGTTGTCCCATGGGCCGTCGGTCAGGTGGTAGACGAAGTCCGGGAGCGCAGCGCTTTCGTCCGGCAGGTTGCGCCAGACGAAGAGCTTGCGGTCGAAGTCCGACGAGACGAACAGGCTCTTGCCATCCGTGGCCACCGCCGGGTTCTGGATGAAGTGGTGTTCCGCCCACGTGTCCTGATCGGTGCGGTCGCTGCCGACGGCGAAGTCCGCCGGCTGGTTGTCGCGCGTGGGCAGCGCATTCCAGCCGAGAATGTGGTTGCCGTTGTAGGTGCAGACGTAGAGCCGGCCGTTCGCCACAGCGGCGTCTGGCCCGTCGCCGTTGCGGTAGGTGGCCGGGTGCAGCGCCACATCGGCGTCGGTGTTCTCGTCGCGTGGAGCCTTGTTCCAGAGATAGACCGACTGGATGCCGCCGACGATGAGCTTGCCATCGGCCGTGAACGAACCCTTGACCCACTCGTCCCAGCGCCAGTCCGGCGGGTCCGCCGCGGAAGTGGGAAAGGAATTCCAGACCATCGTCGCTGGCCGAGAGCGCTCGCCGAAGTTGTGGTCGCTCAAGGCGAAGAATGTCTTGCCATCGCTGGTGATGTTGCGCGGCGTGCCCGCGCCTTCGGGGCGCAGGATGAAGTCGGGCGGCTGCTGATCGCGCGTGGGAAAGGTGTTCCACACCAGCACTGCCGCGCCACGCGTGGCAACGACCGCGAGTTTGGTGCCGTCCGTCCAGACGCCCCACGGCCAGCTGAGGCGCATGCCGCCAAACCGTCGGTTGCTTCTGGGGCGGTCGGCTCCGCCGTCATCGGAGAACCCACCGAGTTCAAACACCAAGTCCGCTGGCTGAGCGTTCTTCGTCGGAAACGAATTCCAAACCAGCACGCGGTCGTTCTCCGTGTCTGCCACGGCGATGCGCTGGCCATCGGGTGTGATGGCAACGTTGCCTGGCCAATTCATCTGGTGTCGGCCCGCGCCAGAGTTGTTCTGCGTGAAGTCGGGCTGGCCGAGTACGAGATCCGGGGGCGTGTTGCCGACAGGCGCGGACTTCCAGATGAGCACGCGATTGTTCCAGCGATCGGCAACGAGCAGCGCCTTGCCGTCGGTGGCAAGGCCGGAGGGATGATTGAAGAGCAGCGCGCCGCCGGAGTTGTTGAAGCCCTTTGTGCCAAGCACGAGGTCGGCGTCCTGCCCGGTGACGAACACGCCAGGCTTGGCCTTCGGCGCGACGGCATACTTCGACGCGATGCGCTCGACGCGAATCGCATCACGC
>VGXN01000097.1 GCA_016873335.1 Phycisphaerae bacterium
ACGGCGCGGTCATCCACCGCCGCCTCAAAGAGTCCCATCGCCACAAAGCCACAGAGACGAGCGATCAAGTTGGAAGGAAAGACGGAGAGCGCGGTGTTGTAGGACATCACGGAATCGTTGTAGGCCTGCCGCGAGAACGCGATGCGATTCTCTGTCGACGATAGTTCCTCTTGCAGGGCAAGCACATTGGTTGATGTCTTGAGTTCTGGGTAGTTCTCCACAGAGATACGAAGTCCTGCAAGGAGTCGGTCGAGCGATTGGCTCGCTTGTGCCACCGTGCGAAGTGCGGCGAAGTCTCCGGGCTTCATCTGTAGCGCACCGAGACCAGCGAGTGCAGTCTGCCGAGCGCGTGTCACCGCTTCGAGCGTCTGCCTTTCATGCGCCATGGCACCCTTCACGGCCTCGACCAGATTTGGAATCAGATCGCAGCGACGCTTGAGTTGCACATCGATCTGGCTGAACGCCGCTTGCGCACGAACACGCCCGCGGACAAGCCCGTTGTAGGTCATCAACACCCACACAAGGGGCAGTGCGACAACAATGGCGATAGCTCCGAGGACGGTCCCCATAGAAGCGGAGAATAGACGAGCAGACCACACTACCCTTGCGCTTCCGTGACCCTCAGACCACAAGATATTCCTGCGCAGGTGCGCGGCACGCTCGATCGGCTCGGTTTTGGATCGCCCACAGCGGTGCAGGCTGCGATGCATGGGCCGTTCATGGAGCGCCGTGATGTGTTGGCACTCGCGCCGACAGGCAGTGGGAAAACGCTTGCGTTTGGCGTACCCCTGTTGGCGCAGCTCCTGCTGCAGCCCCCCGTGCGGCACAAGGCGGGGCGGGGTGTTCGGTTTGTGAATCCACACGACAGGTTGCGAGCGATCGTTCTCTCTCCCACCCGGGAACTCGCGCAGCAAGTTGCGGGCGATCTGGCGCAGGCGGCGAAGGGCACGGTGCTTCGCATTGGAGCGGTGTTCGGCAAGAGCGCGCTCGCGCCGCAGCGGGAACTTGTGGCGGGCGGCTTGGACATTCTTGTGGGCACGCCCGGGCGGTTGTTGGAACTGCTCGATCTCGGTGCGCTGACGCTCGCTCGCGTGTCGTGTGTGGTTGTGGACGAGGCAGACCGCATGATGGACATGGGGTTCATGCCGCAGGTCGAGCGTGTGATGGGATGGGTGCCGACGGATCGTCAGGTGGTGTGCCTGAGTGCAACGCTGCCTGCTGCCACCGAGTCACGCGTGCTTCAGTTGCTGCGGAACCCAGTGCGAGTGGATGTGGGTCTTCGGAATGCTCCAGCACACCGCCGACATGTGCGCTGCGATGTGGCGGACGCCGACAAGTCTGCGCTGCTCATCGCGCTTATCCGTGAGCACCACATGAAGGGGCTGGTGGTCTATGTGCGGACGAGACGGCGCGCGGGGTGGGTCACGCAAGCGCTTCGACACCACAAGATCTCCGTCGATGTTCTGCACGGCGACCGTTCGCAGCGGGCCCGAAACGAAGCCCTTGCCGCGTTCGCGGCGGGAACTGTGGACTGCCTCGTGGCGACGGATGTCGCCGCTCGCGGTCTGCATGTGCCACGCATCAAGTCGGTGGTGAACTACGACGTGCCGCTGATGCCCGAAGACTTCGTGCACCGCGTGGGTCGCGCTGGGCATGGTGGCGGAGAAGCGGAGAGTTTCACATTCGTTGACCGCGAGGAGTTTGGTGCGTGGAGAGCAATCGGATCACTCTCGGGTGTGGAGACGACGGCGTTCAAACTGCCCGATTTCACGCCGTATCAGCGGGTGAAGAGTGGTCGGGTGCAACAGCGACCCCGCGGTGGCAAGGTGGACTTTGGTGGGGGTGCGCCGAGGCTTCGTGGTGGGATCGGGCAGAAGCCACTTCGGTGGGAACAATCGGATGACGGTCGACGAAAGGGGAGTGTGGGCAAGTTTGGTGGGAGGAAGAAGCGGCAACGATCCGCGCCAATCACGGTTGGACAAAGGCGTGGGTCTGGGGTGCGCCGCACCGAGCGGTGAAACGCAACGGTTTTCGTCAGTCCGCGCGCAAGAGGGGGATGACGAAGTACACAAAGAGGTAGATCGCGAGCGCCAGCGATCCAAGCACAGCGTTCGCCTTGACGGTGAGGCGGAGCACGCGCCTCCAATAACCGTCCATGCTCGGATCTTGAATTGCTCGGTGCACGACAGCGACACCAAAGACGAGCGGCACCATCAACAACCACCATCCATTACCGAGAACGGTCATGGGTTGCAGGAACGGCACCCAAGCGAGAAAGGCGCTCATGCACTCCACCCCTTCGGATTCGCCGGTTGCCTCCGAAGCGCATCGAGAATCACGACAATATTCATCAGCCCAGCCGTGAAACAGAACAGTGTGCCGATCTCATTCGACATCGTTACGGTCTTGAACGAAGTGATCTGCGGCGGGGGCAGGCGGGGGTTCGGTGGCGGCGATGGGATGAGGCGACCAACCTTCCCCGTCTTCAGGAGAGCGCTGTTGGCCCAGTCGGCGGCAAACGCAACCGGACCCGCCCCCGCCTGCGCGTAGAACCACAGCGCATCCTCTCGGCGGTCCACACAATCGACGCCGCCCACGAGGACTCCAGCCAGAAACATTCCGAGAATCCCCCCCATCGCGCGAAAACCGCGTTGTCGGTGCCCAAGCAGCACCTGCCCAAGCCCGGGCAGCACCCATCCCATCAACGCGGGGAACCAGTTGAGCGGACCATCAACCGAATCAGACTGTTGGGTCATGGTGGAAGGCTCGCGCAGGAGGCTACAGTACGCGTTCACCCATTGGAGACAGCAGCGATGGCGACCCCAGATGCGAACAAGCCGACAAACAAGCACGAAAAGTCAGTGATTGATCGGCGTATTGGAATCGACCGCCGCGATGTTCGGCCCGCATCCGCAACCAACCTGGAACGCCGTCGCGGGCCCGGTCGGCGACTGACGGACTTCGTGAAGTCTGCCGAAGAGGGCGAAATGAGCCGCGAGCAGTACACGTTTCTGATGGCGATCGACGCCTTCAAACGCGTCAACCACAAGACATTTCCGACCTGGACCGATGTGCTTGAGGTCGTTCGCAAGTTGGGCTACCGCAAGACGATGCCATCGGAACTGAGCCTTGGCGATACGGTTCAAGACTGGACCGAAAAGCCAACCGCGGCAAGCAACGTGACCAAGCTGGCGCACGAAGCGGATTGACGGGGTGCGCGCCTTGCTGGCCACCCCCCAAGCGGAGGTGGTTCAGGTCGTCTTCTTGAAAAATTCCGCGTTGATCTGGACGTACTTGGACCACTCGGCGGGCAAGTCATCCTTCGGGAAGATCGCCTGGACTGGACACTCATCGACGCAGAGTCCGCAGTCGATGCATGTGTCGGGGTCGATGTAGAGCTGCGTGCACTCCGAAAACTTTTCACCCTTCTTCGTTGGGTGGATACAGTCGACTGGGCACACTTCAACGCACGAGGCGTCCTTCGTACCGATGCAGGGTTCAGCAATGATGTGCGGCATGACGGGTCGGGATAGTAGTGAAATCAGCGGAAATGAAGCCCCAAAAGCACCGAAAGCCGGCACCGTGCCGGCTTCCGGTACAAATCATCCATTCACTGCGCCTTAGCGGCTCTTCTTGGCCTTCTTCGCAGCCTTCTTCTTCTTCTTTGCCATGGTGTGGCTTCCTTTGTCGTTACGCTTGTGCGTCGGAGAGAGCCTGCGCCAGCGTAACGAAGACGCACACTCAGGAACAGTCAGTAGTGTTATCGACTGTTCACGATCGAATCTTGACATGATGATTCCACAAACACCCTCATCTTGTCAAGACCTCCACACAAAAGTTTTTTTGTTTGGTGCCTCCGGAAGGATGGGGCAGCGCATTGATCGACTCTGCTCGTCGTCGTCGGGACGCGTTGAAGTGGTTGGCCGAGCGGATCGTGATGGACTTCACGACACCTGTCCACCTGGAACGGATGTGATCATCGATTTCTCATCGAACGATGGCACTCTGGAGGCGATTCGGCGGGCACGGGGGGCGAAGGCGGCGCTGTTGGTCGGCACAACGGGTCTGTCGGCGACCACCCTTGTCGCTTTGCGCGATGCATCGACGGAGATTCCCGTTCTGTTGTCGCCAAACACCTCGCTTGGGGTTGCGGTCATGCGCCATCTCACGACCGAGGCCGCACGACTCCTTGGCGGGGCGTTCACGCTGTCCATTCGTGAAGTGCACCACACGCGCAAGCTCGACAAGCCTTCGGGCACAGCGCTTGCCCTTGCGGATGCGGCTGCGCGAGGAGGCCAGCAGGTCGATTCGGCACAGATCGAGTCGGTACGCGAAGGCGATGTCGTGGGCGATCATGCCGTGGTTTGGGATGGTTCGGCCGAGCGAATCACGCTGCGGCATGAGGCGAAGGACCGCGACCTCTTTGCACAGGGCGCGATCGCGATGGCACGCTGGATTTGCAGGCAAAAACCAGGGTTCTACGGCATGGACGACTGGTTCGCATCCTGGAGGGATTCGCGAGCATGACTCCTGTTGTTCCGCTTCACACCATGAGTGTTGGCGAGACGCCACTCGTGGTGGAGACAGTCAGCGACAGCAGCACAGTCACAGTGACGTGGCTGTTGCCCGTGGGTTCCGCCGGTGATCCGATGGGTGCAGCGGGCGAGGGGGAGTCGGCAATGCTTGCGGAGGCGATTCAGCGTGGTGCTGGGAGCCGTGACAGCCGAGCATTCTGTGACGCGCTCGACCTGATCGGCGTTCAGCGCGGTACGGCAAGTGCCATGCACCACATCGCCATCACGGCGACCTGTCTGGTGCAGCACATGCCACACATGCTTGAACTGCTGACCGACATGAT